>JBGCFY010000098.1:0-10853 GCA_045110315.1 Saprospiraceae bacterium | reverse complement strand
AATCAGGACAAGGTTGTAATGGCGCGATCAATATCAGTGTAGCCGGAGGAACTTTACCTTACACCTTTGAATGGAGTCACGGACCGAATAGTCAAAATGTTGCCAACTTGTGTAAAAACGATTACAGTGTTACGGTTACAGATAATAAAGGATGTATTTTAGTTTCAAATCAAATAACTATTGAACCTGCACCTTTAGTCATTGCGGAAATCAACGAGACGGATGTAAACTGTAATGGTGGAGATGATGGAGAAGCTTGTATTTCAATTTTTGGAGGTTGCGAACCTTATACTTTTAGCCTTGGCGCTGGAAATGTTATCAATAGCTTGACGGGAGATGTTTGCTTTGATGATTTAGCGGCGGGTAACTATACGGTGACGATTACGGATAATGGTGGTTTAACTACTGCTCAAAACTTCACGATTGAAGAACCTGATCCGATAACGATTACGGTAGATGCCGTAATTAATAATACGGATCCAACACAAACGAATTGTACGGGTGCGATCAATATTTCTGTAACCGGAGGTGTACCACCTTATAGTTATGATTGGAGTCACGGACCCGTTAGTCAAGATGTATCAGGTCTTTGCCACAATAATAGTCCCTATAACGTAGTCGTAACGGATGCGAATGGCTGTCCAGTTGGTTCTGCTTCAATAGTAGTAGAGTTAGGCTTGGTCGTTGATTTTGATGTAATGGATGTGAGTTGTTTTGGAGAGAATGATGGTTCTATTGTAACGAATGTTTCTGGCGGTAGTCCTGCTTATGTTTTTAGTTGGACAGGACCTGGATTTACTTCCGCGAATCAAAATATTAGTGACCTTAGTCCAGGAACGTACGCAGTGACGATTACGGATCAAGGAGGTAACAGCTTTGTCAATGATGCTTTAGTGATTACTGCGCCAAGTGCAGCCTTAAGTATTACGAATAATCAAATTACACCACCACTAGTTGGTAATGACGGTGCTATTGATATTACGGTAACGGGCGGCACCGCTCCTTACAGTTACGATTGGAATAATGGTGCGACAACGCAAGATATCGGAGGAATTAATGGAGGATCTTATACCGTAGTAGTTACGGACAGTCGAGGTTGTGTCACTACAGAAACTTTCATATTACCATCAATAGAACCATTCGCAGTAGAGATTATTGTAGATGAAGTAATTAGTTGCAACGGAGAGTGTGACGGTGAGTTATCTGCTATTCCAATTGGAGGAACAGCACCTTATACTTACTTGTGGAGTAGAGGGGATATTAACGATGCGATCTTCTTAGTTTGTGCCGGAAACTATACGGTAACCGTAACGGATGCCAATAATAGAGTAGGAACGGTTGACTTTACTTTGACGGAGCCAGATCCAATTGTAGTAGAGTTTGAAGCAGATGGAGCAAGACGCTACGCAAAAGCAATTCCGATCGGAGGTACTGCACCATTCAATTACCAGTGGAACAATTCGGGCGGAACGGTTGGCGCTGAATTGTCAAATGTACCGGAAGGCTTGTATGCTGTTTTAGTAACAGATGCCAACGGTTGTACTGCTACGGGACAAGTTGATTTAGAAGATCCAGTCGATTGTTTAGAAGTGCGGGATATTATCACGCCAAACCGAGACGGAAAGAACGATGAATTCATTATCAACTGTTCAAACCTATACGCAGAAAATAGTCTTGAGGTTTATAACCGATGGGGACAATTGGTGTACCGTGTTGACAGCTATGATAATAGTTGGGTTGGTAAAACCTTAGATGGTGATGACTTGCCAGAAGGTACGTATTTCTACGTTTTTGCTTACAAAGATAGTTCGGGGGCTAACCAGCAAACGAAAGGTCACGTGACATTATTGAGAAGGTAATTTATTCCCAAAAACTCTTAACTTAATCTAACATGAAAAAGTTTATCACACTTATATTTGCGTGCTGTATTTTAGTACAATGGTCACAGGCGCAAGAAGAGGCAGTCTTAATGCACTATCAAATCAACCCATTACTCATCAATCCTGCTACGGCAGGGTTCGATGCAGAGCATCACAAATTATTTATCAATACGCGTACCCAATGGACTGGATTTCCGGGCGCACCCAAAACTTACTCGGTGAGTTATAATGGCCCGATCGGTAAGCGATTAGGAATTGGTGCATTGCTTTACGCAGAAAGTATTGGAAATGTATCTAGTTACCGCGCACAGCTATCTTATGCTTTTCGTTATGATATAGAAAACCGAGGCCTGAGTTTTGCCTTGGGACTTTCTACGGAATTTCACGAAATGCGTTTGAATAATTCTTCTTTGGATAATCCATTGTATGATGCTGGAGATGATGTGGTTGGAGATGCTGAAGAGGGGGTAAAAGCATTTGACGCTTCCCTAGGATTTACGGGAAGTTACAAGAAGAATACTTATTTCGGTATTGCTTTGCCAAACTTGATTAGAAATCGCTTAGATAATATTGGAGTTGATTCTACGAGCAACTCTTTTATTCAATATTTCACTCTACACGCGGGACATAAATTTGTTATTAGTAACAGTTTGACCGTAGAGCCTTCCTTCTTATTAAAGAAAGTAAGAAATGTACCTTTTCAATATGACATTAACTTGAAGGCTTCTTTCTTAAATGAGAAATTGATTGGTGGTGTTTCTTACCGAGCTACAACTGGAAATCTTGCGGGATTACCAGAGCAGTTAGATGGCGTAAGTTCCTTTGGAGTATTAATCGGTACGAAGTACCAAGCTTTAAGATTTTTCTATTCCTACGATGTCTTTTTGGATGAATTCCAAAGTTTCAACGGCGGATCACACGAAATAACAATTGGGTTTGAATTCGGTCGCTCAGACAAAAATAAAAATAAGTAATCGTATTAAACGATCAGTACTGAGTGAACTTCAATCTTAATTAAAGAAACCTTTAACAATTGGTTTTTGGGATGGCCTCTTCCTGACTTAGTCAGGAGGGGGCTTCTCTTTTCTACCTACTTTACCGGTCAGAGGATAATGCCTGTTGCTTGAATGGTCTTTGAGCGGTCAAAATACTAACATCTCTGTTAGATTTTCAGCCGAAAAGACTAGAATATTCCAAAAAATTAGAAATCGGCTTGATACTTGATCTACAATCTACGAATAGTTGACTTTTTTTGGGAGCGAAGCTTACTTTTTGAAGAGTAGTTACCCAAGAAAATATTATCTCCCCCCGTTGTTCAATGCGCTCCCTCTTGCATTGTATGGTTTTATTCCCCCTTTTTAGATATATGTTGTTTAGGTCAAAGGCTTTACTGAGAGTAGAAAATTTCACCATAATACTGGCTGATTAGAGATTTGTATTCGAAATTTTCAGTAATGTATTAATGCAACTTATCTAAAGACGAATTTTTGAAAGGATATAAATCATTTAAAACAACTTCATTAAAATCTATGTAGTAAATATAGTCCAATGAGATCGTATGCTTAAGTTGCGTCATCAAACATATTGGAGTTCGATTCAACGTATTGTACTGTGGAAGCCTTGCCTTCTACCAGTACTTTTCCTGTTGATGATGCTAGCAACAAATCTTAAATTACAAGCGCAATGCACACCCGTCTGTAAGTCAGCGTTGAGTGTCGCTTTAGGTAGTAACGGAGAGGCGCTGATTACAGTTGAGTTGGGACTTGCTAACGCCGCTTGTGATCCAGCTGATTTTAGCTTGGAAATTACAGATGGCAACGGAGCATTACTCCCCAACGTAGTTGATTGTAGTCAAATCGGTCAAGTATTGAACTACAGCATTATTAATACTTTTACTGGAAACTCTTGTGGTGGAACGATTACGGTAAGCGATAATTTTTCACCGAATATCCTTTGTCAAGATACTACAATTTGGTGCATTGAACCAGCGACACCCGAAGCGATAGGATATCCAATCGTCTTGGATAATTGTAGTAATTTAGACATGGACGACCTAAGTTATACAGACGTTTTTTACGATTTGACTTGTTTTACTAACCAAGGTGGCGATTCCATTACGAGTCGCATCGAACGAACTTGGAGTGTAACGGATGAAGCAGGTAATACGGATGTTTGTGTGCAAAATATATATTTCAAAAGAGCAACTTTAAACGATCTCATGTTGCCACTCAATCGTGACGATGTAGAAAGTCCGTCGCTAGATTGCTTAGATGATCCAACTGATTTTACGCTTACCGGCGCACCGAGTTTAGCGGGCATTTTATTGACAAATTCAACGCACTGCGAACTGCTAATTTCTTCTTCTGACCAAGTGTTACCGGCTTGCTCTGCCAACAGTGTCAATATTCTGAGAACTTGGACTTTGTTAGATGAATGTAATGGTGATTTTATCGTAGATGTACAATTAATAAAGCTAAAAGATAAAACGCCTCCGGTATTAACTTGTCCTGCGGATCTCTTAGTGGGAACAACTTCCTTGGGCTGTAGCGCAACGATTAATTTACCGACAGCTAGTGCAACGGATGATTGCTCGGGCGTGACGATTCTGCCAAGTTGGGACTTTGGAAGTGGTTACGGTCCTTTTGAGAATGTGCCCATTGGTGTCCATAACGTTGCTTACATTGCCGAGGATGAATGTGGGAATAAAGATACCTGTCAGATGACGATTACGGTAGTTGATGACGTTACGCCTTTGGCTGCTTGCGCAGAAACCTTAGAGATAAGTTTAACGAATGTAGGAACAGCCATTCTGCTGCCGAGTGCGGTGAATAGCGTAAGCACAGATAACTGTGGAATTGATTATTTTGAATTGAGTAGAGATGGCGTGACTTTTACACCTTCCTTGAGTTTTGACTGTATAGATATAGCGGCTTCGCCAATTCCAGTTCATTTAAGAGTTTATGATACCGCTGGGAATTTTAGTAGCTGTAGTTCTTTGATACAAGTAGCGGATAATATTTACCCCTTGATTAGTTGTCCGGCAGACATAACGATTTCTTGTGTGGAAGATTACGAGGATTTGGAACTGACGGGTATGGCAACGAGTACTGATAATTGTAGCATTGATACGATTTATTTTACCGATCAACTCAACCTCAATACTTGTAACACGGGAAGTGTTGAACGAACGTGGACAACGCTGGATACGGAAGGTAACCTACAGACTTGCACGCAATGGATTTACTTAGAAGATACGTTGCCAATGACGGTACAATTTCCGCCAGAGTTCATTAGCTATACTTGCGGTACTTCGGTGGAAGAGAGTATCACGGGGTCGCCTACGATTATCAATGGAACTTGTAAAGATGTTGGCATTAGCTATACAGATAATTTCTTTGATCTTGCGGCACCTGCGTGCTACACGATTTTGCGAAACTGGGTAGTTGTAGAATGGTGTAGCTTCGATCCAAATAGCGGTACAAATGAAGGGTATTGGAGTTATACGCAAATTATCAGAGTCTTAGATAATGAAGCTCCGATCGTGGATTGTCCTGAAGATCTAACGGTAGAAGCTTACGCAAATGATTGCGCGGGTACTTATGTAACGATTGCTCCCGTTACGGGGATGGATTGTAATCCTAATTTGAGTATCACGAATGATAGTCCTTATGCGGAGGAAACGGCAGAGGATGCTAGTGGAATATATCCAGTTGGGGTGCACCTCGTTGAGTTTGAGGTTTCGGATGAATGTGGTAATGTGAGTACTTGCGTGGTGCAAGTTACCGTGGTTGATCGTACTAATCCGAATGTAATTTGTATTACTGGCTTGGTGGCAAATCTGACAGAAGGCGGTACGATTGAATTGACTTCGGCGATGTTGGATTATGGCAGTACGGATAATTGTTCTGCACCAGAAAATTTAAGTTTTGAAGTTCAACCTGCTATTTTCGATTGCGATGATGTCGGATTTCAAAATGTTAGTTTATTGGTGACGGACGAAGCTGGAAACACGGCTACTTGTGTAACGGTAGTAGAGATACAAGATAATGGTGGGAATTGTCCAACGGTTAATATTTCGGGTGGAGTCGAAGATGCAAATGGGGTGGGGCTAGCAGGGGTAGAATTTAACCTGAGTGGAGATGAGATGAATCAAGTAACGACGGATGTTTCGGGACAGTACACTTTTGAAGAATTGATTCCTGGAGGAAATTTTACCATCACACCAAGCAAGGATACGCTTCCTCGAAATGGAATTACAACTTTTGATTTGATCATTATTACTAAACATTTGCTTCACATTGAAAATATTGATTCTCCGTACAAGCAAATTGCGGCGGATGTAAATCGGTCTGGACATATTTCGATTTTTGATGTAATTGATTTGCGGAAATTTATTTTATTCCTGAGTTTAGAGTTTCCTAATAATACTTCTTGGCGATTTGTGGAATCAAGTTATGTTTTTCCAAATCCTACCAATCCTTTTCAGAATACTTTTCCTGAATCGTTCTCGATTAATAGTTTGTACGAAAATTTGAATAACTCTGATTTTGTCGGAATCAAAGTAGGAGATATTGATTGTTCCGCAAATCCAAATGCTTTGACGGGGGCAGCAGCTGTTAGAAATACGGAAGGAGCTTTAGCGTTGGAGGTAGAAGATCAATTGCTCCAAGCAGGAACAGAATATTTGGTTCCGGTATACGCTAGTGAATTTTCTGAAATTCTGGGTTGTCAGTTTACGTTGGGCTTTCCGGCAGATGCAATAGAAGTTGTGGATATCGAAACCGGGACGATTGCCGATATTGGGAGATATAATTTTGGGTGGCATCGACAAATGCAAGGTGCGTTGAGTTTTAGTTGGCATCGAATGAGTTCAACCTTGCTAGCGGAAAATCCTATTTTGTTTTACCTTAAACTAAAAGCAAAAAAAATGATTCATTTGCGAGAAGCTTTACGGATCAACTCAGACCTGTTGGTGTCGGAAGCTTACGCAGGAGATCGTAATTTTGAGTTAGAAGCATTGAAAGCCGTGCAGTTGAAATTTAAAGAACAGGAAGCGGCTGTCGCTATACGCGGCGTACATTTATGGCAGAATATGCCTAACCCTTTCAATCGGGAGACTACAATTACGTTTGAGTTGGCGGAAGCAACAGAGATTCAATTAGATATTTATAACGCAGCGGGAAAACTTATGAAACAATTACGTGGGCGATATCCGTTGGGTCGACACGAAATAAAGTTACTTGCCAGTGATCTTAATGACCAAGCAGGTGTATATTACTATCATTTACAGACGAAAGAGGGGAGGAGTAAAATTCAGAAAATGATATTTTTGCATTAAATATATCGAAGTAGCCCGTTAATCTGTTTCATCCTATCCGTATTTGAGCCCAATTGATGCTCATCGATCTAGAGCAAGTCCATTCATCATCAAAATAATTATTTTAAGTCTTAATTTTGCCCACTGCATCCTGTGCTAAGATCAAGTTATTTTACTGCTTTTTATTTTTATTTCACGAATTGATACGTTTTTTTATTGTTGTAAAATTATTTTTTCTTCTAGTGAAAATGATAAAAAAACTCATTGCGCTTTTTATGTATGCATATTAGACTGGTTATAAATGGATAATATTTTGGAATAAAAAAAAAGGAGATATCACAAAATCTGTTATTAGTAAATTACCAGATGGAGGGTATAGACAAACGAGGATAATGGTTGTAAATTGTAGAAAAAACGAATGATACTTAAAACATTAATCTTTATCTTTTTGGTCATGACCGTAATCGACCTCCGACGACAATCTACCGGAGAATAACGTTACTTCCAGATAGCTAAACTTTGATGTTTGATTTTACACAACGGGACAATACAGAGACAACAACAAACGCAACAAACACATTGAAAGTAGAGAAACGAAACACAACGATTTAACCAAACTTACACTTTTCTTTTCTCCTTTCTCCTTTACGGAGGACTAATAGAAGTCCTCAATTAGTTAGCTTGTTTTAGTAGTGATAAAATAATTAGAAAGCTACTTATAAAATTACAAGCTACATCCTTTGAAAAATATATTTTGGAATAAAACATTCATCCTAAGAAATTACTCAAAATCCGGTTTTTGGGATGGCCTCTCTCTGCTAAGGTAGAGGGGGGTTTTTTTTCCAAAATCCCCACCTAGCAATTAATCGCATGAACACAAAGATAAAATACAAAACCTTCACTCTCCCACGAATGGATTTGCCAAGTAGCGTATAAATAGCAAAAACGATATAGAATTTATTTTTTAGAAATAGTTTTGTTAAGTTCTTTACGAAAAGTATGTTAGTGTTTAAAAGTTTTTATTACAGTTCATTACAAATTAAACTAAACTACATATTTTTTAATTTTATAAAGTGATAATTACCTTTTTAAGGGTATTAGAACTTTCAATTGAATAGCGTATATTTGTGTATCAATTATTTCGAACAAATGCTCCCCCCTTACAGCAAATCAAATAATTGAATTTTTAGCAGAAACGATAATAAGCTTTATAGTTAGCTTTTTTGAAAAAAAAATATCGAATTTGCTTCCACTTAGATTGCAGTCTTCCTCCCCCGGATCAGATACTTTCTAAGTTTAAATAAATAGGATGGTCGTATTCGACTATTTTGTTAATAATATTACTCCCTACTTTTATCTCTAAAATTAAAGTTATTTACTTTAATCAAATTCAACGCAATACTAATTTAATGCGTGGTGCTCTAACTAGAGATTTAAGCTAATTGAATAATACATATTTATTTTAAATATTGTTTTATATACTATAGAAGGCGAATATTACTTACAAGATTTTAATAAAAACGAGTAACTACATGCGTAAAAATTTCCTCAAAAAACGAACTCACATTTTTACTTAGCGGCAGGAAGGGAACTACCAGTATTTGAGAACTACCTGCTCTAATCTTCTTAACTTCCTAGTCTAAGAGATCAAGCAGAATTACTACTGATTTCGAAACAATGAATCGTCATTGTTTTGGCAGACACTACTATACCTTATATAATCTGAATATCTACAGGTGAATTGTTATCACCGCGAACGAATTTTATAAGTCCATAGAATTATCCAATGAATTATTTTTCACTATTTATTAACCAAAATTGTATTCTCATGAAAAAAACGAAGTTTTTATTGTTGTGTTTCGTTGCCTTTTTCATTATGGGTCTGCAAAGCGTCAACGCGCAAACTAGTCTCAATTTAGTTGATGAGACGGTAGCCGTTACACTTTTAGATCAGGAAATGAACAGCATCCACGACAACATTTCAAACTACTCTGAAAAACAAGTTCAACACCAAACGCTAACGCGCAAGCTCAACTTTTACGTTGCAGTTTACGAACAAATTGTAAGCGGTTCTGATGTTGATCAAGCTATTCAAAGTAACTATTCCAAGTTGTTGATAGGTGGCACTGCTTCTGGCTTTGCTAAAGCAACTATTGACACAAAGGATTCTAACCAAAACGATCAATTGTATCAGGATTTATTAAACTTATTGCAAGACTAAATCGGGGGCTCGCAATTAACAAGTAATTTAAAAAAAAATTAAACTGATATCTCATGAAAAAAACGAATTTTACACAACTGAGTATGTTCTATTACTTAGTTTTATCTTTCTTTATGCTCGCAGGCGTATCGACCAATGCACAAGATGCTTGTTCTGTTCCTCCTGCTGGCTTTGTATGTCCAGCTGGTGCGCCAGTGGCTGCAATTAGCGAAGACTTCGAAGGAGGTCTTGGTATCTTTACACAATCAGCAGGTGACGATTTAGATTGGACTGTTGATGCTAGTGGTACTACTTCTACTGCTACAGGACCTGCAGGTGATGCATGTCCTAATCCTGCTACTCCAGCAGCAAACACTGGAAACTACTTATACATTGAGTCTAGTTTCCCAGCTGCTTTTGGTGACGTAGCAACAGTTTCTGCTGATTTAGATTTAACTGCAATTGCTACTGGCGATCCTGCAGTATTATCTTTTTACTCTCACTTATTCGGATCTTGTATCGGAAGCTTAGAAGTAAGCGTTAACGGTGCTGTTGCTTTAACGGTAACTGGCCAACAACAAGCTTCTTCTGCTGCTGCATGGACGCAACAGTCTGTTGATTTAGCTGCATTTGCTGGAACAATTGTAACAGTTGAATTTACTGGAACAATTGCTGCTGCAGGTTGTGGTAGCTCTTTCGATGCTGATATCGCAATTGATCAAGTACAAGTTTTCACTTGTGCGGAGCCTTGTGTAATCGTTTGTCCTCCTGCAATTGTAGTTGACAACGATCCAGGTATTTGTGGTGCTAACGTAACTATTCCTGCTGTAACTACAACAGGTCCTTGTTCTTCAGTAATGGATATCTTTGCTGAAAACTTTGACGCTGGTATGATGCCTGCAGGTTGGTCTAACGCTGCTACTGGAACTAACCCTGCTGCACTTTGGATGTTTGGAACAAATGGTAACACACCAGGTGGACAAATTGACGGTACAGGAATGGCTTTCTTCCACGATGATGATTTTGATGGTGACGGCGGAGACGTTGCACAATTAACTTCACCAAGTATTGATTTATCTGCTGCTGTTAATCCAACAGTTAGCTTTGATTATATCTTTGAAGACCTAGGTTCTTCTTTCTTCCTAGTAGAATACTCTGCTGATGGCGGTACTACTTGGAATACTATTTTAAATGAAAATACAGATCCAGGATGTTTTGGATTTGATGCTGCTGGTTGTGCTCCAAGACCAGTAGCTTTCCCAGTACCTGCTGCTGATGCAACGGCTACTTTCCAATTACGTTTTACGTATGATGGTGGTAACGGATGGAACTGGTATGCTGCTTTTGATAACTTGGCTATTAGTTCAGAAATTCCTGCAGTTGTAACAAACGACTTCAACGGAACTACTGATGCAAGTGGTGATTACCCAGTAGGAACTACTACGGTAACTTTCTC
>JBGCFY010000097.1:0-14473 GCA_045110315.1 Saprospiraceae bacterium | reverse complement strand
TTTACGTTACGTTATTTTTGGAGGAGAGGCACTTAGTCCTCGTAAACTCCAAGCATGGCACGACTGTTATACGGATTGTCAACTGATTAACATGTATGGTATCACGGAAACGACGGTACATGTCACCTACAAAAAACTTGGCGCGGAGGATATTCGGTTGGGCGTAAGCAATATAGGAAAGTCAATTCCTAGTTTACGGTGCTACTTATTAGATACAACAAGAACGCTTTCTCCACTTGGTGTAGTAGGAGAGTTATACGTTGCAGGAGCTGGGGTCGTACGAGGATATTTGAATCGTGAGGAACTCAGTGCAGAACGTTTTATTGAACATCCACTAGCTCAGGATGGTAAGTTGTATCGTACTGGAGATTTAGCGAAATGGTTACCGAGCGGAGATTTAGAGTATTTGGGTCGAATCGATAGTCAAGTGAAAATTAGAGGATATCGAATTGAAACGGGAGAAATAGAAACGGTTCTTGACCAAGCTACTGCCGTCGAGCAGTGTGTCGTTGTTGCCCGTAAAGATGGGAATGGTGACCCTCGACTTATTGCTTACATTGTACCTGAAAACGATTTGAATGAAGTAACTTATCAGGAAGTACAACAATATTTGAAAACTCAATTGCCGGAGTATATGGTGCCGAGTGTGATGATAGCAGTAGAAGAATTTCCGTTAACGGCAAATGGTAAAATCAATAAAAAAGCTTTGCCAGATCCAGATTTTACTGCCTTGTCAAATCGCGCTTATGTTGCTCCTAGCAATGAAACAGAAATGAAAATTGCTGCTATTTGGAGTGAGTTGTTAAACATAGAAAAAGTAGGGGTTAATGATGACTTCTTTGAGTTAGGAGGTCACTCCTTATTGGCCACTAGAGTTGCATCTGCGATTCGAAAAAAATTACAAGTTGAAGTCAAAATTGCAGATTTATTTGCCTATACAACGATTGCTAGCTTATCCAATTTCTTATTAGTCGAAGGAGTAAAAGTAAACTTGCCTACAATTGTTGCAACGGATCGTCCAGAAAGAATTCCTTTGTCTTACAGTCAAGAACGCTTATGGTTTATTGATCAATTAGGCGGAAGCGTTAATTATCATATGCCTTTGATTCACCGCTTTGGAGAAGATTTAGACCTAACGGTACTTGAATACGCCTTTCAAGAAACGGTTAATCGACACGAAGTGTTACGTACCGTTTTCTTAACGGAAGATGGAGAACCTTACCAATCCATTTTACCAAGAGATCAATGGACACTCAGTTACGAAGAATATCCAACGAATGCATCAGCCGATTGGCTAGAAAATCGTATTGAATCAGAAGTGGTGAAAGCATTTGATATGACTACCGATCATATGGTGCGTGCGCGCTTAATCAAATTAGAAAATGGAGAACATCTCTTAATCTTAGTCGTTCACCACATTGCAACGGATGGTTGGTCACAGCCAATTTTCTTCGGAGAATTATTAGAGTCTTACGAAGCTCGTCAAGCAGATCGTGTACCCGCACTAAAAACGCTCAGTATACAATACGCAGATTATGCAATCTGGGAACGTAAATATCTATCTGGCGACTTACTCGAAGAAAAAATGTTGTATTGGGAGACCAAGCTACAAGGAGTCGAAGTACTAGATTTTCCAACGGACTTTATCCGACCGTCGATACAAAGTATGAGTGGTAATTCTTTTAGTGAAATACTTGATAAAGACTTGAGCCAACAACTAAAAGTATTGTCACAAGAAAAAGGTGTTACCATGTTTATGTTGACCTTGACTATTTTTAAAGTCTTGCTATACAAATATACAGGACAAGCTGATATCGCAGTCGGTAGTGCCATCGCAAATCGAACACAAGCAGAAGTGGAAGATTTAATTGGCTTCTTCGTAAATACTTTAACGCTGAGAAGTGACTTAGCCGATAATCCAAGGTTCAATGAGCTATTAGAACAGGTTAAAACAACAACGCTAGAAGCCTATAATCATCAAGAGGTTCCTTTTGAAAAAATAGTTGATCGCTTGGTTGTGAAACGAGATATGAGTAGTACGCCTTTATTCCAAATGCTATTTGCTTATCATGGAATGACGGATTATGCGATGGAATCTAATTCAAATGAACTACCTGTCGCAGAAGATGCTACGGAAGATATGATCGTACAAACGGAAGAAGCAAATGCTGAAGATAACTTCGATTTTGAAGTAGCTAAATTTGATATCAGCTTCAATGTTTCAGAAACAGCAGAAGGGCTCGTTGTTTCGATTCAGTATTGTACAGACTTATTCCTACAAAGCACGATTGAGCGAATGATGTCCCACTTTAAAATGTTGACTTCATCGGTTGTGGCTACTTTTGAAGAGCGTCTTGATCAACTCAAAATGTTGAGTAATAAAGAAGAGGAGTTGTTATTATCATTTAATGATACAGCAAAGGTCTATCCTCAAGAAGAAACTTTATTGAATTTGTTTGCGGCACAAGTAGCGCAATCTAGAACGGCAACAGCAATTGTTTTTGAAGAAGATTCTTTGACTTACGGAGCATTAGATGAGTATTCTAATCAATTGGCACACCACCTTCGTTCCCAAGGTGTGAAGAAAGAATCTTTAGTCTGTATTTGTTTAGAGCGTAGCGTTGAAATGATAATTGGCCTTTTAGCCATACTCAAAGCGGGTGGTGCTTATGTTCCAATTGATCCCGATTATCCTGCGAAACGTATTCAATACATTTTGGAAGATACCGCTGCGGATTTTATGATTACAGCCCGAGTATATGCTGAGGGTATAGCTGGAACCGAAAAGGTGAAAATGATTTTGTTAGATGAAGATATGCCTGCCATTTCACAAGAACCAATTCTTGAGATAGAAAATGACCTGCTGTCTAGTAATCTTGCTTACGTAATCTATACTTCAGGCTCAACGGGGAATCCTAAAGGTGTAATGATTCAGCATGATAATTTGTTAAATTATTTACAATATAGTATTGAGGCGTACCAAGAAGGAATGGAACCCTTTAGCTTCCCACTCTTTACGTCATTTTCTTTCGATTTGACACAAACGAGTATTTATTTGACTTTACTAACTGGTGGAACGTTAACGATTGAAAACGGAAGAGAAGTAAGCCTTGTTTTAAATAATATTTTGAAAAACAAGGCCATCAATTCCATCAAGTTAACTCCCGCACACGCTAGCATCTTAGAGGATATTCCGAATCCTAACTTGAAATTAGCGATCCTTGGTGGAGATCAATTAGAAAAGCAGCAAGTAGAAAACTTGAAAAATATTAATCCGGATATTCGAGTCATTAATGAATATGGACCAACAGAAGCAACTATTGGCTGTACTACTCACGAAGTTCAAGTCGAAGATGCGCAAATTTTGATTGGTGGACCTATAGCGAATACCCAAATTTATATTTTAGATCAAGGTCAAGCGCTTGTTCCAATCGGAGTGAAGGGCGAAATATGTATTGGTGGAGATGGTTTGGCACGGGCTTATTTGGATCGGCCAGAATTGACGGCAGAAAAGTTTATCCCAAATCCTTTCTCCACAAACGAATGGGACAGATTGTATCGTACGGGCGATTTAGGAAGATGGTTACCCGATGGTAATATTGCGTACTTGAGAAGAATGGATGATCAAGTTAAGGTCAGAGGTTATAGAATTGAATTGAAAGAGATTGAAATTAGATTACAAGAATCTTCTTTGGTACAAAGTTGCACGGTGATCACACGAAAAGATACAACGGGCGATCAATTCTTAGTCGCGTACATTGTTCCTCATGAAACTTTTGATAGAGAAGGAATTCGCAATGATTTGAAAGCGGTTTTACCACAATATATGTTGCCTTCTCTCCTGATAGAATTAGAGGAGTTACCATTGACCGCTAACGGAAAAATTGATAAAAAGGCTTTACCAGAGCCAAGCTTTAGCGCTGCTCAATCTGGCATTTATGTCGCACCTCGCAACAGCTTAGAACGCGAAATTGCGACTATTTGGGGCGATTTGTTGGGGATTGAAAAAGTAGGCGTAGAAGATAATTTCTTCGAATTGGGCGGTCATTCTCTGATGGCAATTAAATTATTATCCAAAATGGTAAAACGCTTATCGATCAACATAACTGTTGTAGATATCTTTACCAAACCTACGATTGCGAGCTTAGCCGAATTTATTGTGGATCAATCGGATAGTTATCTACTTTCTAGAATTGAAGCGATGGGGAAAAGTGAACGTGTGCCTTTATCTTTATCACAAGAACGTCTCTGGTTGAAAAATAAATTGATGCCAAATGCGGCAGATCATATTTCCTTGGTGCATCGTTTAAATGGATCAATTGATCCCGAAGAATTAGCCCTTGCTTTCAAAGCAATGATTCAACGTCATAGTGTTCTTAGAACAGTTTTCGAAGAAGAAGGCAATGAATTACGGCAGTTGGTGCTTACAGATGTCGAGTGGGAAATGGTCTACGAAGAAAGACCATTCTTTAAAGATGAACGTTGGTTGGATCGAGAAACGCGTGCCATTATTGAGCAGCGCTTCGATCTCAGCAAAGATTGCCTCCTGCGCGCCAAGCTAATCAAATTTAATGATCAGGATTATATGCTAACTATCGTGCTGCATCGAGCAGCTTCTGATGTTTGGTCACTTCCATTGTTCTTTGAGGAGTTGCTCGAATACTACGAAGCACAACGTGCAGGACGACCCGTAGAATTGCAAGAGCTTGAGATTAGTTATGGTGACTTCGCCGGATGGCAACGTACAATTCTTGATCCGGCTGCTGTCGCAGAAAGTCTCGCGTACTGGTCCAATAGCTTAAAAAATATTGCACCCATTTATCTACCGATTGACAAAGAAAGACCAACTATTCAAACGGCTGCAACCGCTTATCAGGTTCATGTTTTGTCTCCAGCTTTATCAACGAAGATTGATGCGTTTGTAGAACGGGAAAACTTAAGTATGTTCTCGGTATTATTGACCGCATTCAAAATTTTATTGCATAAATATGCTGGACAGGAAGACTTAATCGTTGGTACACAAGTTCCAAACCGTAAGAAAACGGAATTGGCTAACTTAGTTGGAAACTTTGAAAATACTTTAGCTATCCGGACACAGCTATCTACTGATTTGAGTTTTGCTGCATACTTAGCACAAGTAAACGATACCTTATTGGCGATAGCGCCTCACGCTGATGTAACTTTCGAACAAGTAATTGCTGCCGTTTCAGAAGTGAGAGATTTAAGTAGACATCCTATCGTACAAGCTTTATTGGTAGTCGATGAAAGTCCGTTAAGCCTCATGATGGCTGAAACAACGGAAAGTTCTTACGTCAATGAAAGCTACAAGTACGCTCAATCCAATATGGATATTTCTATTTTTGCAAGAGAAAGCGCCGAAGGATTACAATTGAATGTACTCTACGCGGAAGATTTATTTACTTCGCAGCGGATTGAGGAAATGATGAGGAACTTTGAGCTTTTACTCGCAACGGTCTTGGAAAATATGACGACTCCAATTGCCGACTTAGGGGGAATGATCGTAAAAGATAAGAGGAATAAAAATGGTAAGAGCGTAGGAGAAAAATCCTACACCTTCTCTGCAATTCCTGAAGAAGGAACTACTACATTCAACGAAAAAGCGGTATTGCCCACTAAACAGGTTCAACTGCCAGATGGTGTTGTTGATTTGATGCACATTGCAAAAGTAATTGAACAATCGCCATTCGTAGAGCAAGCTGTAGTAAGTACAATGGTTATGGAGAGCGGCACGCCTTCATTGGTCGCTTGTATTGTGATGGATCATAATCAGACGGGGATCACTCCAATTGATGTGTATAGCTTTTTGAAAGGAAGATTACCTGCACATATGTTGCCTGTCGTTTTACACAAAGTATCAACGTTGCCAGCCTTTATGCCAAGCATTACAGCGACGGATTGGCCAAACTTCGAACAAATTGATCTTGAAGTAACCTTGCAGGAAGCCAATGTTAGTCCATCCTCTAAAACAGAACTTCGGTTAAAACCACTTTGGCAAAAAGTGTTGGATGTGAAAAAAGTTGGTGTCTTAGATGATTTCTTCGCCTTAGGAGGCAACGATTTACAAGCGGCACAGCTTGTCGCTTTGATTCGAGAAGAATTAGAAGTTGAGTTAGGGTTAATCGATATCTTCCATTACCCTAATTTACTACACTTAAGCCGTAGCTTAACAAGGCGCAAAGTTGAAGCGGATTGTGCTCGAACTGTTTTACTGAAGTCTAGCCAAGAAGCGACCGAAACCCTGTTCTTTGTACCTGGAATTGAAGGAAATGTAATGTGTTACTACGAAATTGGGAAACACTTAGAAGATCATCAAAATTTATACGTTTTCCGAGCGCAAGGAGTCGGTGGAGAACAAACGCCAATCAAAACGGTCGAAGAAATGGCGACGGCTTATATTCAGGAAATGCAAAAGATAGATCCCGTGGGACCTTATCTAATTGGAGGATATTCTTTTGGAGCGGAAGCGGCTTACGAAATGGTGCGTCAATTGAGAGCAGCTGACTTTGAAGTTAGTACTTTAATTGTTTTTGATGCTTATGCCCCTAACTATCGGGAGCAAATAAAACTGCCAGAAACGAAAGCAGGTTGGTTGTGCCTGAGTACTTATACACTCGTCCGACTTTACGAAAAAGGTGGTAATGTTGATGAAAAATTATCCTTGTATCCTAAACTTTTTGAAGGAAAAGACGAAGAGGAACAATTGCAGATTATAGAAACTAAACTCTGGGATTTCCAAATTGAGTTTTCCAAAGAGGAAATTAAAGGCTTCGTGCAGTTATTTATCAATAATATGAAAACGATTTACAAGCCAGATCCAAAGGTAAAAATCGATGTTCCAATCTTATTATTAGAAGCATTGCACGTCAAGAATGTTCGGGAAAACATGAAATTCTGGAAGAAGTCTAAGATCGAAACCTGGAAAAGAGCTTGTAGCGCTCCGATAACCAAGGAAATCGTATCCGGAGATCACTGGACCTTACTTCGATGGACACACGCTAAAGAATGTGCCGAATTTATTAGTAAGCATTTGAAAGCATTGCCTAAAAAACGGAGTTAAGCATTAACGCAACTTCTTTAAATAAAATTTAGTCTAATTAATGTTGAAAGCCTGATAGATTATGTAACAATAATCTGTTAGGCTTTCTTTTTGCTTCAAAGACTTTTAAGGATATTTTAAAACAACTCCAATGTTAAATTTCTCTTAAAATAAAGCTTTAATTGCTCCTTTTGGGAAACAATCCCATCTAAATAAATGTACTATTACCATAGATGCTGGTGTATGTGTGCTTACTCATGACTTTGCTTTTGAAGTCGTTTAGGATCGTTTTCAAACAACTTCTTTGAAACAAACTTAATATCGAGCGGAAAAACTTGAATTTTTAGGTATAATAGCTTGCTTTAATGTATTTTTGGCAAAAATTGGAAATGAACTTTTTCGATCTCGGAAAATAAAAACTAAGCATATTTACGTTTGAGAACTTGTAAGTAATTGTTTAGATTACTTATGTCATTGCCATCATCTTTTTTAGATGGATTATATCGCTAAAGTCTGGACTTCCTTTAAGCAAGTAGATTGTCGTCCATTCGTAGAATAGCAAATGAGTTTTAAGATAAGGTACAATTATTGATTTTATTCTTATTGTAGGAATAAATGGCTGTTTTTCAATGAATTGTAAAAGTATTACTTTGTTAAATAAACATTTATTTCACATTTGTTCCAATGTTATCTTCTAGCTTTACTTCATTAACGAATTAACATTATTATGGAAAATTTCCTGAGAACTAGTCTTTTTTTACTCCTTACTTTATTTAGCATTCAGGCTGCGGCACAGTCTACGCTCAAGAAAGCCAATAAAGAGTATGAACTTAATGCCTTTAATCTAGCCATTAAGTCTTACCTCAAAGTATTGGACAAAGATCCTAAAAACGTAGAAGCTTTATCTAAACTGGGGGATTGTTATCGGATGCTCAATCAGATGAAAAGTGCCCGTTCTTGGTATGAAAAAGCAATCGTCTTGAAAGGGGTAGCACCTATTCAAATTTTTAATTACGCTAAAGTACTACAAGCCAACGGAGAATACGAAAAAGCAAAAGAATGGTTCTTAAATTACGGGGAAGGTAACGAAGCCTACGGCAAACATTTCGCACAAAGCTGCGATTTTGCCCTGTCTATGAAAGACGTGCCCGCTTTATACCAAGTTAAAAAGGAATATACCAATACTGCTTCCTCCGATTTTGGCGCGAGTTTTTTCAAAAATCAAGTCGTCTTTTCTTCTGCCCGCATTGACATTCAGCGAGAAAAAGATAAAAATAAGGCAGATTGGACTGGTGCTGCTAATAATCAACTGTATATTAGTAACGTCGATGATAATGGTTATTTGCGTAAGCCAAAGTTTTTACAAAATGACCTTAAAAACAATTACAACGAAGGTCCCGTTAGCTATTCTCCGGATGGAAAATGGGTGGTCTTTACCAAAAATAACTTTGTAGACGGGACGCGGCAAATTGAAGCGAGTACCAACGATTTGCGTATTTATATCGCTGCGGCGAATGCGAATGGTACTTGGACCGACGAAAAACCACTCGCTTTTAATGGAAGTACGTACTCCACTGGATTTCCTAACTTTTCCCCTGATGGCAAGGCGTTATATTTTGCTTCTAATCGACCCGATGGTTTTGGTGGATTCGATATTTATGTGAGTTTGTGGACCGGAGAGCAATGGGGAACGCCCGAAAACTTGGGTCCCGTAGTTAATACGCCCGGAGATGAAGTAACACCATTCTTTGATGGAAAGAGTTTATTTTTCTCTTCCAATTGGCACCAAGGCTTGGGTGGTTTAGATGCATTTCGAGCGATTCGAACGGGAAAGCAATTCAATAAAGTTTATCACCTTGGAAATGGGGTGAATTCTACTAAAGATGATTACGGCTTTATTTTTAGCGCACAGCGCAATGTCGGTTATCTAACGTCTAATCGAGAAGGAGGAAAAGGAAAGGAAGATTTGTATCGTTTGAGCAAAACGACGGAACTCATGGAATTACTGGTGCTCAATGCTTCGGATAAACAACCCATAGCGGATGCCTTAATTGATTTTTCTGCTTGTGGAGAAGCCGTTTACAAAACAGACAAAAATGGCAAATACAGCTTTCAAGCATTAGAAGGATTTGACTGTAACGCGGTAGTGCGTAAATCTGGTTATAAAAGTTTCAACTTGAAAGTAAGCAATGATGGTAAAGGAAATCCTCTCAATCTAGAAGTATTACTTAAAAAGTCTTCCGAAGAATACATTGGCAAAATTGTGGATGCTAGAAATAATAATCCCGTCGAAACGGTTTTTATCAGTGCAACGGAAACGACGACCGGACAAAAAATTGAGACGCAATCCAATGCGAATGGAGAGTATGCACTCGCCTTATTACCCAATAAAGCGTACGTACTACGATTTTCAAAAGCAAAATATGTGGTAACCCACAAAAATGTGAATACAGAAGCCGGCAATGATAAATCTATTCTCGGAATTTTAGCTTTCAAATCTTCTTCAACTTCCTTAGGTACATCATCGGATATTGATTTAGCAGATATTCCTACGACGACTACCACAACGGAAGAACCCGTTAAGAATGATCCTCCGGTTGCTACAGGTACAACTAAACCAGATCCAACCGAGACCGGAACGGTTTCTGCACCGGCTAAAGTAGAAGAAGGCTATGCGATCCAGCTCATGGCAACGCGTACAAAAGGAGCCCTTAGTTTTGATAAATACAAAGTGCTAAATAGTGCTGGGAAATTATACAGTAGAGAAGAAAATGGTTTTGTCAAGCTGCGCTTAGGGCTATATCCTACCAAAGCAGCGGCGAATCAAGCCAAAAAAGATATTGCCAAGAAAGGATTCCAACAAGTATTTGTGGTGAAGGATGCCATGAAAGGAGATGAAGTGATCATTCCTAAAAATACGCTACCAACTCCTGAAGCACCAAAAGAAACGGTAACTATAGAAGAAGAACCCATCACTACGATTGAGCCAGCAACGGAAACACCGACACCGACGTTTAGTTTTTATAAGGTACGATTAGCGGCGTATAAGAATCCTGCCAATTTCAAAGCGGCTTTAGTCGAAGATTTAGGGATTGTTGAAAAACGCCGTTGGAAAGAATTTACAATTGTCGTCCTAGGTGGTTTTGCCAGTAAGGAAGCTGCAGAATTGGCTAAAACGGAAGCAGTAGCCGCAGGTTTTAAAGGCGCACATTTAGTGACGGACAAAGGAGGAAAATTAAGAAGAGTAAAAAAATAAATTCAAGGATTGTTTAAAATCAACTTAAACAACTTTAATAAGATTATCATATGAACGGAAGTCTCGCTAGCGTAAGCCATTACCTTAGTGAGACTTCCCATTTTAGAGCGAGTACCATTTTAGTTTTATTGTTGACCTTAAACCGTTCATCTAAGCGCAGTCCTACGATCCAACAAATTGCTTCTCCAGATACGAGTAGCCAAACTTTTTCTTTTTCAAAAAGAGATAACTTTTGATTACTAAAAAAATCCTGCAAGCTTTTTTTCTTGCCCTGCATCCCTAATGGTCTAAAATGATCTCCCGCCTGCCATCGCCGCAAGCGTAAAGGGAATTGCAACGGAGCCACATCCAACCAGACCAACTTAGGATCAGGATCAAACTGTGTTGGTGGTGCTTGTGTACCCAAGAAATGCAGTTTTCCTTCTGGCAAAGCAATTACACCCGTAGTGGTCGTGATGCTATGTTCCCGAAGAGAATCTATGGCTAAGTGTTTTTCAATAAGTAAGGTTTCTCGGTGTTTGACCATCCGATACGAAGTGGAAAAAAACTGACTTCCAACCCGCGCAGTAATCATATTTTCCATTTGATCTCGACGAAAACCATAAGCTTTCAAGTATTCGTAGAGTAGCGTCGGTGGGGCAGGAGCGGCAAGCAGTGGCGTTAAGCGAATTTCGGTGTAATCGGTTTGCTTTGTCAGAATACTCGGTGCTAATTGTGCAACGGCATATTCAAAAAGCGCTTCTGTTTCTTTTAATTGTTGTATGGTTCGTTCGCTCGTTTTAATCAAGCTAGGATTAATTTTTTGGAGGACTGGAATGACTTGGTTGCGAATCAAGTTACGAGCATATTTATTTTCGGCATTTGAAGCATCTTCTCGGTGGTCAATTTTTTTTTCTTTTGCGAAAGCTCGAATGGCTGCCTTTTCGGCAAAAAGTAACGGACGAATAATCTTTGCTTGTTGTACGGGAATTCCATGTAAGCCCCGAATCCCACAACCTTTCGTAAGGTTATAAAGTAAAGTTTCTAAAGCATCGTCAAGATGGTGTGCCGTAGCAATATGATCAAAATTGTTGACTTGAGCGATTTCTTGCAGCCAATCGTATCTTAAGGTACGAGCCAATAATTGAATGGATTTTTTTTGAGCTTGCGCAATTTGTTCCGTCTCAAAACTAGTTTCCCAATAAGATACACCTAACTGTGTCGCCAAATCTCTGACAAAAATAGCTTCCTCTGCTGCTGCTATGCGCAATCTGAAATTGCAATGTGCAATGGCAAAATCTAGACCTGCTGCCTCAAAAAGATGACAAAGCACGACAGAGTCTACACCACCGCTAACGGCAAGGAGTGTTTTTCCTCCGGTCGGAATTAATTGTTCTCGTTGCAGAAATGCTTGGAATTGATGAAGCATAATTTTAGGATTAGAGAGGATCAATTGCACGACAAAACTACTAAAACTTTGCAAGAGCAGACCTGTTACGCACCTAAAAAATCAATACTAAGCTTGATCCAAGGCTTCCCCGATTTGAAGATTCTTTAGCTCTATTTTAAATTATTAGTTTTTTACCGTGGCCGTTTCTTCAAGACTTAGTCTTTATGTAGAGACGATAAGTTAACGGTGTAATCTCGTTTACGAAGAAGTTGTTGTTTAGCCCAGTAATGAAGTTGTTCAATAATTTAAATTTAAAACTTGAAACGACTTTAGTATTCGGCAAATATTACACTTTACCAGCATAATGGTAATTGATTTAAGAATGGAAAGGAATAAGACTAAAATAGCAGTAACGGAGCCTACAGATGTAGAAATCATTCATCAGATTGTTCACCACGGACAACGGGAATTGCTGGAGGTGCTTTATGATCGCTATGCTGATAAGGTCTTTCATAAATGCTTGAGTTTGACAAAACAGCCAGAAGTTGCCAAAGATTTAGCGCATGATATTATGATTAAGATTTTTATGCAGTTGGCTAAGTTTAAAGCAAAGTCTAGCTTTTCTGTGTGGGTACATTCGATTACCTACAATCATTGTATGGATCACTTTCGGATTCGTAAACGGTTGAAATTTGTAAACTTTGAAGCGCAGCAACACGAAGACTTGGCGGTGAGTGACCTGGAAAAAGAAATTAAAGTCTTAGAAGAATTACAACTTAATCAATTGGAAGTATTATTTGAAAAATTAAAACCAGAAAACAAACTGATGCTCTTGATGCGCTATCAAGATGGTTTATCCATCAAACAAATAGCGGCGGCTTTAGAAATTAATGCAAGTGCGGTGAAAATGCGATTAAAAAGGAGTAGAGATAAATTAGCGAAACTAATAAATGAGTTGAGCCATGAACCCAAATAAAAGTAAGGAAAACAATAAGATGAATACGAATTTGGCTACTCAATTTAAGCAATTCGTACCCCAAGAAGAAGTTCCCCAAGAACTCAAGAAGGAAGTATTTGATTCCTTGAGTACCATTAACTTAATTGCAGATGTGTTCGATCTTTTTACTGGAAAATTTACTTCTGCTGAGACGCAGTTTTTTGAATTATTGAGTGATCATTTAGCAGAAGACGATTTTGGAGATACTACAGATAGTGATGATGAAATAGAAATGGGCGAAACGGCACCGTAAAATATTTTATCAGTCGCGGCAATATTTTTTTTAAAACTTGCGTGACCATTTCTGTTAGATTTAGTCTTTATGATAACCGTTGATGCAACTTGATCCGGAAAGAAAGTACCATCATACGAGACCTAATATTCTGAAAAACTTAGCTTACGATTACAAACTACACCAAAACAAACAAGAATAATGAATGAATTGACCAACTGGACAGATGTCCTCTTTCGATCTACTCAGACGATCGCCACACAACTCATCAATGTGTTACCCAAATTATTAACTGCAGTTGTCGTTTTTTTACTGGGTTGGTTAATCACTAGACTAATTTCGTCTTTGATCAAAAGTATTTTGGGAGCGATAAAGTTTGATGAATTTGCTACGAAACTACACGCAGATGACCTTTTAGCAAAAGCAAACGTGAATAGTAAGCCGAGTGAGCTAGTTAGTAAATTCTTTTATTGGATGTTAATGCTGTTTGTAATTGTGATGGTCTCCGACACTCTAGGCTGGCATAGTGTATCTAGCGAAATTTCCAAGCTGCTAGCTTTCTTACCCAAAATCCTAATCGCGCTGGTATTTTTCATTGTTGGAACTTTTATCGCTCGGGTAGTCAGAGACTTTATCAACGGAGCTACGGCTTCTTTGGGACTTAGCTCGGGAAGAATTATTGGCAGCATTATTTTTTATTTTCTATTGATCATCGTGACGATCACTTCGCTTGATCAAGCGGGAATAGATACGAGTATTATTACCTCGAATGTATTATTGATCTTTGGTTCGGTGATGTTGGCTGCTTCGATTTCTTATGGTTTTGCATCGAAAGAACTATTGTCTAATATTCTAGCTAGCTTTTTTAGTCGCCATACTTTCAGCGTGGGTCAAACGATTGAAGTCGAGGCAGTAAAAGGAGAGATTATCGAAATGAGTTCGGTAGCCGTTATTCTACAAACGACGGCCAATGAAAAAGTTGTCATTCCGACACAGACCTTGATTACGAATAAGGTGAAAATTATCGGATAGAAGGTCAAGCTTCTATCAGGAGAACCTACATATTATTAAGGAATCATTTGGGATGGTGGGTTACTGTCAATTTAGGGATTGAAATCGTAGCCCACCCTTTTTATAAATATTTTATAAATATTTTATAAATACCAATCAAAATATAAGTTTTCGGTGTAGTTGGCAGACTTGAGAAGCTTTGTTTCTCAGCGTCTGCCGTTTTTATGATCGTACATTTTATCATGATTTTTGTTTGAAAAGCAGTAACTTTGTACAAAATTTCAAGCGCAGGTTATCGTAATTATAGCCCAGTTGAATTTATTGGCACAATAATTTTACTTTATAAAATAAGTGTACTTAGGGCAACCTACTTATTATCAACTTCATCCTTAAAATCATTTTATACAACACCGAATTATGAAACAATTTTCCTTTCTTTTACTGCTTTGCTTATTTTTTGCTTGCAAATCAGATCCGAAAACGACAACCAACGAAGCTGCAACCACCACGGCTACACCAGCAACAGACGAACACGCAGGGCATGATCATGC
>JBGCFY010000096.1:0-16105 GCA_045110315.1 Saprospiraceae bacterium | reverse complement strand
ATAAAATCATGAAAAAACCTAAGTTATCATTTTGGGACATTTGGAATATGAGCTTTGGATTCTTAGGGATTCAATTTGGATTTGCGCTGCAAGGCGGTTTTATGTCGAGAATATTTCAATCTTTAGGCGCTGCCAAAGATGATATTCCTTTGTTGTGGATTGCCGCTCCTTTGACGGGATTATTGGTGCAACCGATCATTGGTTATTTGAGTGATCGAACTTGGCATCCTCGTTTTGGTCGCCGCCGTCCTTTCTTTTTGATTGGCGCCGTCTTGGCTTCGATTGCATTATTTATTGTTCCCAATTCTTGGGCGCTTTGGGTAGCCGCTGGAATGCTATGGGTATTGGATGCTTCTATCAATATTAGTATGGAACCCTTTCGTGCCTTGGTGGCAGATAAGTTGCCCGAAGAACAACGCTCTTATGGTTTTGTCGTCCAGACTTTAGTCATCGGAATTGGTACTTGGGTGGCGAGTAACTTGCCTTGGTTTATCACGAATGTTTTAGGCGTATCGAATACGGCAGCAGCAGGGGAGGGCGCTTTGGGCGCGAATGTTACTTACGCATTTTACGTTGGTGGCTTGGTTTTTATTGGAAGTATTTTATATACCGTTTTTACTACTAAAGAATATCCGCCAGAAGATATGACTGCTTTCTTAAAAGAGAAAGAAGAGAGCAAAGGTTTTATGAATGGGCTGTCTGAAATTTTTGGCAGCATTGCAGGTATGCCAAAGACGATGGTGCAACTCGGTGTGGTACAATTCTTTTCTTGGTTTGCTTTTTTTGCGATGTGGAGTATGGCAACGCCAGCAATTACCGAGCACGTTTTTAAAGCGGCTTCTCCAGATAAATCAAACTACGACCTCAGCCTTCCGGCTCAACAAGCGAGCTATGATGCAGCCAATTTAGCTTACAATAATGCGGCGGATTTGGTAGGAACTTACATGGGAACTTACGGTTTAGTCTCCATGTTAGTCGCACTAATTTTAGTACTGATTACGAGTAAAGTAGATATTAATCGAAAGCTGATTCATAGCGTCTCTTTGGCGCTAGGAGGTTTAGGTTTCATATTTATGTACTATGTCCCAGAACCTAATATGTTGCACCTGTGTTTCGCAGGAATTGGTGTGGCGTGGGCAAGTATTCTATCCATGCCTTACGCAATGCTAGCGGGATCAATTAATCCTAAAAAAATGGGAATCTACATGGGGATTTTCAATATGTTTATTGTAATTCCACAAATTATTGCAGCGTTAGGTGGGGTTAATTTATCTTATACGCTGCTGGGAGAAGCAACGATTAATACTATGATCTTTGCAGGGATTTCTCTATTCTTGGGAGCGATTGCAACGTTTTTTGTAGAAGAAAAAGAATACGTAGCGTAGGAAACGCAGGTAAAATAAATCTAAATATTTTTTTTAAGAAAAGAAAACTAGTGTAAGCCATCGCTAGCATTGGTAGAGCGTTTAACGCTATGTTTATTTTGATTGGACGAGCTTGCTCAAAAGCTAATAAAAGTTATATCATGAAGTTATCTATTTATTTGTGTTTGTTTCTTTTTCCTATTTTATTGCTAGCCCAAGAAGAAGATAAAGGCGCTACTCAGCGACTACCAGATGGCGTTCAGCGTGCTACGCATCAGCACTATTCTCCAGAAGGTGGGAAAGTCGATCGCGCCCGAATTTGTCCACCGAATTGGTGGGTTGGCATGAAGCACAATACTGTCGAAGTGATGTTGTATGATCAAGACATTGCTGGGTTAACTACTAAGATTAATTACCCAGGCGTTCGCTTAGTATCTACGACGCGTTTAGAGAATCCCAACTACTTGTTTGTTACCATAGCAATTAGTGCCGAAACAAAACCCGGAACCTTCAATATTCAACTTACTCAAGATCGCAAAGTAATTAAGCAATACCCGTACAGCCTTTTGGCTCGAAAAAAAGACGAACAACGAATTACACAGTTAGATGCTTCAGATTTAATTTATTTGATCATGCCCGATCGCTTTGCCAATGGCGACGCTAGCAATGATACATTTGCAGAAATGCACCAAAAAGAAATTAATCGGGAGAAAATGTTTTTCCGACACGGTGGTGATTTACAAGGAATTTTGGATCGGCTAGATTATTTGGAAGCTTTGGGGGTAACGGCACTCTGGCTGAATCCTGTTTTAGAAAATGACCAGCCCTACGAATCTTACCACGGTTATGCCATCACGGATCATTACGCGGTTGATCAAAGGTTTGGGGACAATGCTTTGTTTGAACGCCTGACGGCAGAATGTCAAAAGCGGGGAATAAAAATGGTAATGGATATTATTCATAACCACGTTGGTGATCAGCACTGGTTCATTCAAGATATTCCCAGCGAAGACTGGATTCATCAATTTGATACTTTTACCAAAACAACTTATCGCGCGCCCACCTTGATGGATCCTAACGCTTCGGACTATGATAAAAAATTGATGAGCGATGGTTGGTTTGATCAGCATATGCCCGATTTAAATCAAAAAAATCCTCAGTTAGCTAGATACCTCATCCAAAATAATATCTGGTGGATTGAGTACGCTGGTGTTGATGCTTACCGTATTGATACTTACGCGTATCCAGATCAAGATTTTATGGCGACTTGGGCAAAAGCGATGCAAACGGAATATCCACAAGTGCATCTTTTTGCAGAAACTTGGGTACATGGCGCTGCCGTACAAGCTCAATTTACCGAAGATAATTTTTTGCGAGGAGACTATAACTCTTATACGCCAGGGGTAACGGATTTTCAATTGTATTATGCAATCAACGAAGCTTTACAGCAGCAACAAGGTTGGACGAACGGTGCTGCACGCATCTATTATACTTTAGCAAAAGATTTTTTGTACGAAGACCCGAAGCGAAATGTTGTCTTTTTGGACAACCACGATCTGAGTCGTTTTTATTCCGTGATCGGAGAAAATAAAGCAAAATTTAAATCTGGAATTGCTTTTTTAATGACAACGAGAGGCATTCCAATGTTATACTACGGCACAGAAATTTTATTGAAAAACTTCACAGATCCTGATGGAAAAGTTCGACAAGATTTTCCTGGCGGCTGGGCTGGAGACAAGACGGATAAATTTGTGGAAAGTGGAAGAACAGCAGAAGAACAAGCTATTTTTACTTACGTTAAACGCTTAGCTAATTTTAGAAAAAATAGCAAGGCTTTAACTGAAGGTAAACTCGTACAATTCGTTCCTGAAAATGGCGTTTACGCTTATTTTAGAATTGCCCCAACGGAAACCGTCTTGGTTATAATGAATACCCACGACGAAGCAACGACGATTGGTTTAGAGCGCTATCGAGAAGGAATGGGAAATAAATTGAGTGCCAAAAATGTAATGACTGAAGAAACCATTACCCTGAAAGACAAACTATCATTAGGCGCAAACGAAACGCTTATTTTAAAATTTTAGTGCTTAGTATATCGTATCCTAACTATGCTATAAAGTGGTTTTAAAATGATGTTAGAAATCGAAGTACTGGATGACAATGCTTTAGTTGTAGGTAGTAAGCTCTATTTCAAAATAACTGCTTTGTACTATTTGTACTAAATGTATCTAAGCTTACTCATCGTACTCATTTATCGCTTGCGACTCCACTGAAAAAACTTTATCTTGGTGCTAAATTTTTTGCTCCAAACTTAATACCACTTAGGAGCAACTTCAAAATACAAACGTTGAATCTAGGCATTATATTTGCGCAATTCGAAACGTTCTCACTACTTAAAGATAATATAAACTTAGCGCATGATAATTGTGCTAAACCATTGCAGTTTAACTTTAATCGGTTAATACTGGAACAAATCCGTTATTTTTATTATCTTTATTGTGTCAAAATGACACATTGTAAAATAAGACCAAATATGCAACCTAAATTTATCTCCCTTAGTTTATTGTTCTGGAGTTTTTTACTGACTACCGTAAATGCTCAAATTGTCACCCTTGATCCCGTTTTTGCTACGATAGATGATGAAGTCACGATTACTTACGATGCGTCGCAAGGTACGGGACAGCTTGTCGGTGTTGATCCTGTTTTTATGCATTCAGGAGTTGTGACCGTTGCGGGGGGAGAAGGCAATTGGCAATATGTACAAGGCAATTGGGGCGTATACGATGAGCAAGGTTTGATGGAAAGTATTGGTAATAATTTGTATACCAAAACAATTAAAATTCGAGATTACTATAACGTACCCGCGGGAGAGGAAGTGACGCATCTGGCATTTGTCTTTCGGAATGAAGATGGAAGTTTAGAAGGTAAAACAGCTGCGGGACAAGATATTTTTATTACACTTTATGAGAATACCGCAGCGTTATTAATGTCCGTTGTTTCGCCTACGGAAGAAGTGGTTATTTCAACAATTGGTGCAACAATCCCAATTAAAGTAAATGTTTCACAAGCTTCTGACATTCAGATTACAGAGAATGGAAGCGTGCTCGCACAAACAAGTAGTCCGGCTACGGAGTTTAGCTATGATCTAACGGTAACAACGGGAGGTCAACACACGATTTTGCTTACGGCTGATAATGGCGCGACAACGGTAGTGGATTCTTTTACCTATTTAATTAATCCTACTGTTACAACGGCAGAGGCACCTACGGGCACAAAAAATGGTCTGAATCGTATTGATGATAATACCGTTCGATTGCAACTCTGGGCACCAGAAAAATCCTACGTTTACGTACTCGGAGATTTTAATGATTGGACGCCTAGCATTGACTACTTTATGAATCGTGGAAGTGATAATGCGACTTGGTGGATAGATATTACCGGACTTGATCCGAACGAAGAATATGCCTATCAATATTTTGTGGATGGTCAATTACGAATTGGTGATCCTTACTCCGAAAAAGTGTTAGATCCTTCTAACGATGACGAAATTACCGAAGCAACTTATCCTAACCTCAAAGCTTATCCATCGGGTAAAACCACAGGAATTGTAACGGCTTTTAAAACCCAGCCTGAAGTATTCAATTGGGAAAATGACAATTATAATCGTCCTGAAAAGGAAGATTTAGTTATTTATGAATTGTTGATGCGAGACTTTTTGGAAGATGGAAATTACGAGACACTTTTGGATACATTAGGCTATTTGGAACGTTTAGGAATTAATGCGATTCAATTGATGCCAGTTAATGAATTTGAAGGGAATGATTCGTGGGGGTATAATCCTTCCTATCACATGGCTTTAGATAAATATTATGGAACACCAGCAGCGTTTAAGCGCTTGATCGACGAATGTCACGCACGTGGTATGGCGGTGATTTTGGATGTTGTTTACAATCATGCATTTAGTCAAAGTCCTTTGGCGCAACTCTATTGGGACCCCGCTACTTTCCGACCAACGGCAAATAATCCTTGGTTGAACGAAGAGGCAAAGCATCCTTTTAACGTAGGCTATGATTTTAATCATAATGCTGATGCGACGAAAGTTTGGTTAGATCAAGTCATGACCTATTGGTTGGAAGAGTATCATATTGATGGCTTTAGATTTGATTTGTCAAAAGGATTTACACAAAACTTTACCAACGATGTAGGCGCTTGGAGTGACTATGACTTTGCAAGAGTGACTAATCTTAAACGTATTTCGGATGTACTTTGGAATCTTGATCCGGACTTTTACGTCATTTTGGAGCATTTCGCGGCAGCTAGTGAAGAACGAGATTTAGCTAATTATGGAATGATGCTGTGGGGGAATGCCGTACACGAATACAACGAAGCATCAATGGGCTGGAATAGTGATTTGTCCGTGATTGATTACGATGTTTCTTGGAGAAACTTTAACGAACCAAACTTAGTTGGATACCTTGAAAGTCACGATGAAGAACGCTTGATGTTCAAAAATTTAACTTACGGAAACGAAGAAGGAGATTATAGCGTAAAAGTATTAAATACGGCATTAGACCGACAAGAATTAGCAGGGGCGTTTTTCTTCACGATGCCTGGTCCAAAGATGTTTTGGCAATTTGCTGAAATGGGCTATGGTTACTCCATTAATCGTTGTGTAGATGGTACGATTAGTGAAGATTGTCGACTTTCTCGGAAGCCGATTCGTTGGGATTATTTAGCGAATCCTAATCGGGTAGATGTCTATAAAACTTGGAGTGCCTTGATTAATTTAAAAACAAATAATGAGGTTTTTAAAACAACGGATTATAGCTACAGTTTGAGTGGAAAATTAAAGCGAATTAACTTAAATGATCCAGCGATGAAAGTGACCGTAATCGGAAACTTTGATATGACGTCTGGAAGTATCGACCCTCAATTCCAACAAACCGGTTGGTGGTACGATTATATGACCGGCGATAGTTTGAATGTAACGGATGTCAACCTTCCAATTGAGTTGGCGCCGGGAGAATATCGGGTTTATTTGACGGAACAACAAACACCGCCCGCCGTATCAACAACTGAATTAGTTGGCGTGAATCAATTTGATTTATTTCCAAACCCTTCAACAGGAGGCTTAACCATCCAGTTGGATTTGACTACGGCAGAACAATGCGACTTAGCACTTTACGATTTATCAGGAAAAATAGTGCAACAGTTATACCGAGGAAAAACCGATAAATTATACTTGCAAAACGATTTTGAAGCAGCGTTAGCACCAGGGATGTACGTTATTAAGTTGAAAACTTCCCGAGGTGTACTTACACAGAAATGGATGATCTACTAGACCCAAATTTACCTAACAATACAACTTGGCTAAGATTTAAAAATAAGATTCAATTATTTTTAATATATAGAAAAAATAAATTGTAAATTATTGATAGACAAGTTGATAGGTGATGTTTGAAGATACTACTTGCAACTGCCGATCGCTTACCCTAACAGACCATACTTCCTTTACAAACAGGAATGATTACACGTATTGAAAATCGAAACTTTTATTAAATTTTGTTAATTAATTATTAAGTTTTCGAATATATTTTTATAATTTTGTAATAACATAATGTCAATTTGACACATTAGTATTAATATTTAACATTTTTCACATAAATACAAATTAATAAGATGCATATTAAACTTTTAACTACCCGCTTGAGTGTACTACTTGCCTTGTGTGCACTAATTACAATGTCCTCTTGTAAAAAGGATGATGACGTAACAATTCCTGTTGTTACTGGAATTAACGTTGGAGATGGTTTTTATATGGCTAAGAAAGATGCAGATCCATTAGCGTCAGATCAGTTAGTTGCTGAGACGGTAGAGGATGCGGATTTCGGCTCGCAAGCTCGTGCTGGATTTTTAGCTAATTACTTGTACTTAACTGCTGGCGATTACAACATGGTACAAATTACTTCGAAAGCAGTAACAACTACTTTTGGTGGTACTGCAACTACTGTTACTGATATGGGATCTGGTTGTGATTACAACGATTACACTGTTGTAGATGTAACTGATGGTGGTGCTGCGGTTAGCGTAGGAGCTGGCTTTTACAAAGTTACTTACGATGCTTTAACTTCTGAAATGGTACTTTACAAAATCGAAGCTGGTGGAATTATCGGTTCTGCTACGCCAGGTGGATGGGGTTCTGATACACCAATTCCTGGTACCATCAGTGCAACTGGAGGAGCTTGGGAAGCAACAGAATTAACCTTGAGAAAAGGAGAATTGAAAATTCGTTTTAACTGCCGTTGGAACTTAGATCGAAGACTTGATCCAGCTGCAGGATTTGCTGCTGCAAATGGTTACCAATTGTTCACTAACTTTGGTGGTTCACTTGCTAACTTAGAAACAGGTAACGATGGTGCTAATATTCCAGTAACAGAAGAAGAAGAAGGTGTTTACACTGTAAACATTGACTGGTTACCAACTACTGGTTTCAAAGTAACATTAACTAAGACAGGTGATGTTGCACCAATTACTTTCGTACCAGATGAGCACCAATGGGCAATGATCGGAGATGCTACCAATTCTAACGATGACGATATGGATGGTACTGCTGACGGATGGCAAACAGATGCTGATATGAACTACGAAGGTTTTGACGCAGGTTCAAACACTTATACTTGGAAGATTAGCAACATCGCTTTAGAAGGTGATAAAGCTTTCAAATTCAGAACGAATGATTCTTGGGATGAGAACATCGGATGGGGACAAGTAGAATTAACGGGAGACATTGCTGATTTCTCTGATGATGGAGGAAACATCAAAGTAGCCAATACTGCTTCTTACGATGTGATCTTAACAACAAGCAACGATGGTGATAACTATCAAGCTAGTTTTACTAAGCTATAATACCACTAAAGGAAGAAAGATTAGCATTCAATGCTAATCTTTCTTTTTTACTTAGAAGTCATTTTTAAATGACTTTACCAATCTGCGATCGTTCTGTTTATACATACCGTTTTTTTCAGAACAAGTTCTAGCTCAAGCTAGCAAATTCACGATTTTTTTCAAAGAAATATAGTTTTGACCGAAGTTATTTTTTACTAACTTCAACAACTGCTCTCTAGCATTTTGCTGAATTGCTACTGGGGATTTTCTATGCTGAACCATCGGATAGCTTTGAGAAACCAAGAAAAATCAAATTTTATTTTTAAGTAATTGTACCACACACTACTCTTTTGAGGGCCACCATTACTTATTCATGCTTACTAATTAAGTGATATGAAATCTTATAACTTTTACTTTAAATCCATCTTAATACTCAGCTTCCTGCTTGTGGCGTTGATCGTACAGGGACAGTCGATTCTCGTCTCTGGGACAGTAACGGACGCTGCAGACGGTTTTGGTTTACCAGGAGTAAACGTTACCGTTAAAAATGGGGAAGTCACTTCTGGAACAATTACCGAAGTGGATGGCACTTATTCTCTGAAAGTGGAGCAAGGCGCCGTGATCGAATTTTCTTACACAGGATATGCAAATCAAGAATTTGTCATCGAAGAATCGAAAAGAATAGACGTTGCGCTCACGACCGCAGATGCACTACTCGACGAAGTAGTAGTCATTGGATACGGAGCGGTACGCAAAGAAGACGTAACAGGTGTTGTCACCAAGGTTGGAGAAGAGGAGTTCAACATCGGCGTAATTCCTTCGCCGGATAAGCTTTTAGTTGGTAAAGTAGCGGGGCTACAGATTAGTACGAACGGAGAACCGGGGGGAGCGAGTCTTTTAAAAATAAGAGGAGGAACAGCGTTAGATGGTTCTGGAGGACAAGCCTTGATTGTAATTGATGGGGTGCCTTTAGATAACTCAAATAGAGTAACTGGGAGAAATCCACTTAACTTCATTAATGCTGCCGACGTAGAAGATGTAACCGTACTTAAAGATGCTTCTGCCGCTGCGATCTACGGTTCTAGAGGAGCTAACGGTGTAATTGTAATTACTACAAAAACAGGAAAAGGAAAATTAAAAGTAAACTACAGCGGATACTACTCTATCTCTACGCTCCGACAACGACCAAATATTTTTTCGTCGGATCAATTCAGAAGAGCTATCGATTCTAAAGCACCGGCTGAATTAGCACGATTAGGAGCCGCCAATACAGATTGGATTGACGAAGTAACTCAATTAGCCTCTGGTCAACAACATAATCTTTCTATCTCGGGAGCTTATAAAAAAATTGGATACCACGTTTCCTTCAACCACCTTTTTAATAATGGTGTCTTAAATACGTCTAAAAATACGATTTCTAGAATTGGTGTTAACCTATCTTCTAAATTGTTAAATGATAACTTGATCATTAACTTTCGTAATAAAACAAGTTGGAATAGAGACCAAATTGCACCAGGTGTAATGAATGCAGCAATTGCTTTTGATCCTACCCAACCGGTATTCGATGATAATAGTGTTTATGGTGGTTATTTTCAGTGGGGGGATGTATTGGCAACTTCAAATCCAGTCTCTACGCTTGCGTTAACAGATAACAGACGAAGAGGAACTCGTTCTTTAAATGCACTTGATGTAGAATATAAATTGCCTTTTATCGAAGGACTATCGTTTAAAACGAACTTAAGTTATGACCTTACGAAAGGAGACCAATATAATTTACGGAATCCATTATTGTTTGATAGTGATAACTTTAATAGAGGAGGTTCTTTATTTACAGAAGAGGAAGAAATTTGGTCTAAACTTTTAGAAACTTATTTTAGTTATAATAAAGAATTACCTGGGATTAAGAGTAAAATTAATGCGACTCTTGGATATTCTTGGCAAGAGTTTGACACGAATCGTTTTTGGGAATCAGGGAATAGATTGCAAGCTGCCGATAATGAATTTAACTATATGGCTACAGAAGATTTGGTGGTAGATTCTTTCTTAACGACGAACCGACTAATTTCTTTTTTCTCCCGAATAAATTATACTTACGATGATAAGTATTTATTAACGGTCTCGTTACGACGAGATGGCTCTTCGCGCTTTGGGCCTAGTAATCGGTGGGGATTTTTTCCTGCCGTCGCTCTTGGATGGAGAGTATTGCAAGAAGACTTTGCAAAAGGAGCGTTGTCTAATATCTTTACAGATTTGAAAGTTAGACTAAGTTATGGTGTTACTGGAAATCAAGAAATTGGTGATTATCTATATGAAACTTTTTATAGTTATGGAACAGGAGATGCGGCTTACCAATTCGGAGATCAATTTGTACAGACCTTGCGCGGTACAGGAGTAGATCCGGCTATAAAATGGGAAGAAACTTCTTCCATTAACTTTGGAATTGACTTCGGCGTGTGGAATAATCGCTTTACCGGATCAATTGACCTTTACCAGAAGAATACTAGAGACTTACTCTTTAGTGTTGCTACCGCAGCGTTCACTAACTTGAGCGATCGAGTGACTACGAATATTAGTGAGTTGGAAAACAAAGGAATAGAATTAGCGCTTAGTACTTACGTGATTGACCGCGAAGATTGGGATTGGAAATTGAATTTCAATGCTTCTTATAACCAGAGTCTAATTACTAAACTTGATAATTCTAACTTACCGGAATTCGGTGGTTACGAAACGGGTGGAATTTCTGGTGATATTGGACAAAATATTCAAATCATCAAAGTAGGAGAAAGCGTGGGTTCTTTTAGAGCTTACAAACATATTTTGGACGCCAATGGAAATCCAATCGACGATACTTTCGATCGAGATGGAAATGGACAACTTGAATTAATTGATATGTACGAAGATTTAAATGGAGACGGAATCATTAATGAAAATGACTTGGGGATTGAAAAGAACTCAGTTCCTGATTTCATGTTTGGTCTTACTTCTAATCTTTCGTATAAAAACTTTGACTTAGCATTTACATTACGGGCACAACTCGGTAATTATGTGTACAATAACGTTGCGTCGAGTACCGGATTTTTTGATCGACTATCGGATCGTGTTCCTAATAATACTTCTGCAACGTCTTTTGAAACTAATTTCAAAACGCGCCAGTTAAAGTCAGATTACTATATTGAAGATGCTTCTTTCTTAAGGTTAGATAATATTACCTTAGGGTATACTTTAAACGAAATACCTTACTTACGCAACGTTCGTTTTTATACTACCGTACAAAACATCATGACGATTACTGGATACTCTGGCGTCGATCCAGAAGCACCTCAGTTTAATAATGGTATTGATAATAACGTTTATCCTGCCTCGACTACTTTTCTTTTTGGACTTAATGCTTCATTTTAAAAAAAGAACATCATGAAAAAATTATTATTTATATACCTCGCGATATTTTTATGTAGTACTTCTTGTACAGATTTAGCACTGACACCTGAAGACGGATTATCAGCCGCAGAAGCATTTAAAGATCCAGATGCTTACCGCTCTTATCTTGCTAAGTTATATGCGGCTTATTCGCTTACGGGACAAGATGGTCCTTCTGGGGATGGAGATATTTCCATCGTTAATGATGAAGGTTTTACAAGTTACATCAGAGTCTATTGGAAAGCACAAGAATTGACGACGGACGAAGCGGTCATTGCTTGGACTGATGCAGGAATTAGAGATTTGCACGAACACAGTTGGACTTCAGAAAATCAATTTGTACGGGTACTTTATTATCGTATCGCTTTGATCGTTTCGATTGCCAATGATTTTATTGCGCAATCTTCTCCAGAAAAATTGACTGAAAATGGCATTACTGGAAGTGATGTAACCGTGATCAATCGCTATAGAGAAGAAGCTAGATTTTTGCGGGCAATGGCTTATTGGCACGCACTAGATTTTTTCAAAAACGTAGCACTCGTTACTGAAATTAGTGCCGATTTTCCTACGCAAAGTTCTCCTACTGAATTATTCAATTTCATTGACGATGAGCTAAAAGATTTGGAAAGTAAATTAGCTGCTCCTCGTACCAATGAATATGGTCGCGTGGATCAAGCTGCTCTTTGGATGTTGCAGGCAAAGCTTTATTTAAATGCAGAAGCACAAATCGGACAAAATAAATATACAGAATGTATCACTGCGTGTAAAAAAGTTATTGATGCGGGCTACTCACTCGACGCAGAATACCGAACGTTATTCATGACGGAAAATGATATGTCAAATGAAATTATTTTTGCGCTGAATTCAGATGGGAAAAATTCTCAAAACTGGGGAAGTACAACCTTTCTAGTTCACGGTGCAATCGGAGGAGAAATGGATTCAGACGGGAAAGATTTGATTAATTACGGTATCTCAGGAGGTTGGGATGGTATGCGAACAACATCTTCTTTAGTTAGCAAATTCCCTGATGTTACGGGAACGATTGACAGCCGAGCTATCTTTTATACCGAAGGACATAATTTAGAGATCGACGATATAGGAACGTTTACGGATGGTTACGCAGTACCGAAATATTTAAATATTTCGCCAGATGGTGTGGCTGGATCAGACATTACTCACGTAGATACGGATTACCCGATGTTTCGCTTGCCAGATGCTTATTTGATGTACGCCGAAGCAGTATTGCGTGGTGGTACTGGTGGAGATATTGGACTCGGAGTAGATTATATTAATAGGATTCGCGAGCGTGCTTACGGAAATACGAATGGAAATATTACTGCGGGAGACTTAGACTTAGATTTTATCTTGGATGAAAGAAGCCGTGAGTTGTATTGGGAAGCTACTCGTCGAATTGACTTGATTCGTTTCGGACAATATACAGACCAAGGAATTTGGCCTTGGAAAGGAAATGTAAAAGAAGGCAGATTGACTGAAAAGCATCGTGATATTTTTCCAATTCCTGCTTCCGACTTACTTGCAAACCCCAACCTTGAACAAAATACAGGGTATTAATACTTTTGAATAAAGAATTTGATCTTATGTTTAGAAATGCTGCTTCATAATTTTGAAGTAGCATTTTCTTTTTTAGTCAGTTCGCGTGCAAAATTTTCAAAACAAGTTCTTTCGTTAATTTTTTACCGGCTGCCTTTGCCCGTAGCGTTTCGAAAGGAAAACGAAAACTACATCCCGTTTGCCAATTGCTACAACCATAAGCTGTTTTTCCTTTAACAATCTGACCAATGCCGCATTTCGGACACGCTGCCTGTGCTGACTTCGTTTTTGCTTTGGGAGCAACGTTAGTTTTTGGCGCTGCGACGGCAGTTTTTTTAGGGATAAAAGTCAGCTGAAAATTTTCATCCAATTTTAATTTACCGGCTACTTTTTTTCCATTTTCTTTAAATCCTTTCAATTGAATCGTTTGCCCAAAGTTAGCCAATCGTTTAATTTGTAAATCGGGAATCTTTTTTTCTTTGAAACTAAACGGTAATCGAAAATTACAGGCTTCTTTCCATCGACTACAGCCGTAAGCACTTTTTCCTTTTAATAATTGTCCTTGTTTACATTTTGGACAAGTGAGTTGGTCCGTGCTTGCAGCCTTGGATTTTATTGTTCTCTTCGGAGCAATATTTCTGCTGGAATTTGCTTTTGCATTGCTGATTTTACTCCGGTTTTTTGAAAGTCTAACTTGGGTGACTAAGTCGTCGATCATGGTTTTCATATCGCTGACAAATTGTGCAGCGCCGTAAGTGCCCGATTCGATTTCTCGGAGTTGTTTTTCCCATTGTCCCGTCAACTCCGCCGACTTTAATAATTCGTTTTCGATGGTGTCGATAAGTTGTATACCCGTATCGGTCGCTAGAATTAATTTTTTCTTGCGCTGAATATACCGTCGTTTAAAAAGCGTCTCAATGATATTTGCTCGTGTAGAAGGTCGACCAATTCCATTCTCTTTCATTAATTCTCGCAAACTTTCATCGTCTACTTTTTTACCAGCGGTTTCCATACCACGGAGTAGGGTTGCCTCGGTGTAATGCTTAGGTGGCTGTGTTTGTTTTTCAACCAAACTTGGTTCATGTGGTCCGGATTCACCTTTTTTGAAAGTAGGTAAGGTCTTTTCTTCTTCTTCCTTTTTTGCGTTTTGGTTCGTATTGTTTTTAGCTGGTTTTGGAAATAAAATGCGCCAACCAAGTTCTAGAATTTCTTTTCCAGTAGCCTTGAACTTCACATCTTCGACAGCGCCAATCACTGTGGTATTAGAAACAATACAATCTGGATAAAACGCAGCGATGAAGCGACGTGCAATTACATCATAGACATTTTGATTTTGCCCCGTTAAAGATTTTTCAAATCCTGTCGGAATAATGGCGTGGTGATCGGTAACTTTTTTGTCATTAAAAACTTTAGTAGATTTTCTAATTGTTTTTCCAAGGAGACTTTGTGTAAAAGTACTATACTGGCTCATTTTTCCAAGGATACCTGGAATTTTAGGATAAACGTCATTCGGCAAATAGGAGGTATCTACTCTTGGATAGGTAACTACTTTTTGTTCGTAAAGTTGCTGGACAATTTTTAGCGTTTGGTCGGCAGAATAGCCGAAACGTTTATTACAATGCACCTGCAAACTAGTTAGATCAAATAAGCGGGGAGGATATTCTTTACCGCGTTTTTTAGTAAAAGATAAAATGGTGAAATTTTTTCCCGTTACTTGTTCAAGTAAGCTTACACCATCTTCTTTTTTTAAAAACTTACCTTTCTCACAATTGAATTGAACATCCCTATAAATCGTTTGTAATTCCCAATAAGGATGAGAAACAAATTCTTCAATCTCTTTATACCGTTTGACCAACATTGCCAGTGTCGGTGTTTGTACTCGACCAATAGATAACACTTGCTTATAACCGCCAAACTTTAACGTAAATAAACGTGTCGCATTCATCCCCAAAAGCCAATCTCCAATGGCACGCGAACTTCCTGCATAATACAAATTATCGTATTGTTGTGCAGGTTTTAGGTTTTGAAATCCTTCTCTAATCGCTTCCGGTGTCAACGACGAAATCCAAAGGCGCAAAACTTTTCCTTTGTACTTGGCTTGTTGTAAGACCCAACGTTGAATCAATTCTCCTTCCTGTCCCGCATCCCCACAATTAATTACCAAACTTGCTGATTTTAAAAGCTTCTTGATAATGCCAAACTGCTTTTTAACCCCCGTGTTTTTGATGAGTTTAGTCTCAAATTTTTCGGGCAAAATGGGTAAACTATTCAAATCCCATTTTTTCCAGTGGGCGTGATAATCGTCTGGTGTCTTTAATGTGCAAAAATGACCAAAGGTCCAAGTAACAGCATAACCATTTCCTTCGATGTAGCCATCTTGTCTAGATCTCGCCCCGAGAATATTAGCAATTTCTCGAGCAACACTCGGTTTTTCAGCAATGCATACTTTCATAGGTAAGCAGGTAGTTTAGGAATAAATTCGAAGTTAGTGATTTTTTTAGGGTTCTTAAACAAATTCTGATTTCAGTGTCGCAAAATTATTTGATTAGTATTTTTTAATGATGAAGTTGTTTTACCTATTAGGATTAAAATCTATTTTTCAACAATGGTTTTTAAATATTTTTAAAGTAAGTACTAAGACAAAATCTAACACCAGTTAATAAGTGAATTAATTTGTCTTGGTACTTATAAACTTAATAAGTTTGTACCATTCGTTGAAAGAATACCCTAGTTCCGACTTTAGACAAGATTGATAAAATAAGTACAGATTATTGTATTTGTAAAAAGAGCAATTGCAAAAAAAAAACTGTCGAAAAGCACTAAAAAAATTACCTGAAAAACCACCCCAAAAACTATCGAAAATCGGGAAACGAAAAAAAAACAGTCAT
>JBGCFY010000095.1:0-9572 GCA_045110315.1 Saprospiraceae bacterium | reverse complement strand
GCAAAAAAAAAATCAAAAACAACTGTTTTTTATATTATCAATCCTTAAATGAAAAATACTATTTTAAGATTTTTAATTTGCATTACTTTGATCACAACTAGTACGCTAGTAATTGCTCAAGAAAGAGATATTTGTCATTACTCGAATTATCCATCGCTTATTTTTCAATGCATTTTTGAAAATGACTTAGACTGTGTTGTTTCATTAGTGGAATCAAACGATAAAGAATTGACATTGGTCATCGGAAATGATCTCCTCTTGAGTCCTCTTGAGTATGCGATAATGCTAAACAAGAATAAAATCACAGTCTATTTGTTAGAGGAAATGTACAAAGATGAAAAAGAGATGTTGGATGCTCTTGAAGAACACGCTAAAACTGCAGTTATATCCGGTAACGCTTTCACGTTAAAAAAAATACTAGCCAAATCTTCGAATAAAATAAGTCTAGCAAAATATCATGATCAACTAATTACTTCTTTGATTAGTTATGACTTCGCTAAAAACTATCCAGAAGAGAAGAGTATTTGTTTTAAAGCAATCTCCGAATCCTCAATTGTAGCGGTAGTTAAAATCTATTTTGACACCTATTTAGCATCATCGAATTATAGTGCGATTGATCGTCTCTATTTATCCCTAATTGAAGATTGTCCCCAATTTTTTAGTCGCTAACAAAGATTTGCTTTTATCTGATAAAAGAATCGTAAACGAAGCAAATATTAATCAAGCAACAGTGGGATTATTATATGCGTTGTATATGGGCTTTTTAGAAACTACTAAATCTTATGCTGCTATTTTTAAGGTTATGCTCGAGACTGGTTCTGATGAAAAATGATTTAATAAAGCTTATGTGAACTTATTATCTGGTGCACTAGAAAGTAAAGATTCCGCTACTTTAGAAAAGCTACAAGCGTTAACAGTATTTGAGCCTTTGCGTAAAAAAAACTTAATGGATAAATCGCACTAAAAATGTTTTGATAGCAAGATAGATTATGAATAATTTTTTTGACGAAATTCTTGATTTTGTTTACCAAGAAAGGGGTAAATATAAAGGAGAATTAACAAGAAATACCGAGTTAGAGCATGATCTTGGTATAACAGGAGATGATGCCCATGAGTTTATGGAAGCCTTTTTTAAAAAATTTCAAATAAAAGAAAAAGCATTTGATTTGAATAAATATTTTGAACCAGAAGGATTCAGCTTGATTAATTTGAAATGGCTTTTTGGAAAAAGAACTGCTAAAGAAATAAGAAAACCTATTAGATTGGGACATTTGGAAAAGGTTGCGGAATCGGGTTATTGGGTAGATCCTACGGATTGATCGTATCTAATCTTCAGAAATCATAGAATTTGGTCGAGATCGTCAAGTAGGCTTATATTCAAAATTAGATGAAAATTCTGCCGATAGTAAATTAGTCATTATCAAAGAAACGATCATCGTCCCCGAAGAATTTAGGTACATTGATTTTGATTATTTGACTAGACATTTAGATTTGAAGGGAATGTATCAAGTGGTTTAATCAACTATATTCGAAGCAGTTAGTTGAACAATATTAATGAAGCTTCCAAAGCGTTTTTTTTAGGTTATCATTGGAAGGAAACAATTTGGAATTATAAAAGATTACCAAAAGACAGAATAAAAGGACCACGAAAATAATATCATGACAAAAAAATATATTATCATGGGTTGTCAAATTAAAGTACTTGAATTAAGTATGCTTTTCTGGATGTTAATGTGTTGCAATACAATTATTGTTGGACAAAATTTGACTATTTCATTAGAAGAAAATGGAGATGTATTATTGAATGATTCTATGCTAAATGCCGTTTTTTTCGATGTAGACAGAGTTTCTGCTATCTTGAAATAAGACTATAAAGTAGGTAGATTGAAACGACCAAATATTAGGTTCTATGACTTTAAGTTTAAAAAATCTAGCATCAGTTTTTTATCTATTAGTTCAAAAGAGAAAATAAAACTTTCAAGAGAATTTTCTGTTTGTTTTAGAAAAAAAAAAAAAAAAAAGAAAAAAAAATCAGGGAACGTTTTACTTTTTCGGGAAGCAATTAGATTGGAATACAAGCTTTGATGAGATTTATGCTGATGAAAGGTATAAGAAGTTTATAGATACAAGTACATATGCAGATCCTAATGATCCTAATAAATACTTAATGCATTTATATTATTCAGATTACTTTTTGAGCTTATGATTTTATAAGGATGGAGAGCGTTATAAACTTGAAAATTTAAACTTTATAATAATTAAACAAAATTTTAAAAAGCAAGGGAAGAAGACCTAACTCGAAATCTCCGTGTCGTATTTAAAATAAATACTAAGTACTAAGACAATTCAATGGCAAATTAATTTGTATTGGTACTTAGGAATTCTGGGCGAAGTAAATTTTATAATAATGGGAATTTACATTCTCAGTTAACAAGAGCTATATTCATTTTGAATACTCAATAGTACTTACTGTAGCTACTTTACCAAAGCTACAAGAACAGAAGCGTATAAGCCATAAAGTATGCCCTCAACAAAAAAATAGATCATACTTTTAGGGTTAAGAGAAGTATTGGAGCTATTTGATAATTCGTAAATATTTTTTTTTAGAAAATCATTAGCTAAAGGTTGAATCAAAACTAGCATACAAACAATGGAATCCCCAAAAAAAAGAACTGCTATTCCCTTACAAGATCTAATTTTGATTCTAATTCAAATGATCGCGTTGGGCTGTCACTATTTTGACAAACACGCTTGGTACACGAATGTCCTTATCTGGATCGTCATCGGATACACTACGATTTTGATTGGCTATGATTTTTATAGAATAACCAAAAAGCCGTATAAAATAAACTTGTTCTTTAATAAAAAGAGCTACTGGTTACTCCTCTTGACGAGTTGTTGTTGGTTGATTGTATACTTTATCGGAGATCGTGATCTTATTCATATTACCTTAAGTCTTTTTTTTATACAAATCTGGATTTCAAAAGTCTACTCGCTACGTAAACCGCTTAGCATAAAAACTTCGGAGGAACTAGATAACATACTCGACACAGAAGAGTTTCGACGATAGTAAACATCAGATTTTCCTCAAAACAAACCACCACCTTCCAACCAACTCAACTGCCCTTTCTTCAATAATAAATAAATCGCCCCCACCAAAAAAGGCGTAATCATCGAAATGACCATGAAACTAAAATAAATCCTCGGGACCTTCGACTTTTCAATCCACTCCGAAATCAAGGCAATCACCAGCACAAAAAAGGCAATGACACCAAAAGAAATACTCAACAAAGTAGCCAAGTAATCATCAACTAACCAGAGGATGAAATATAGTACGAATTGCAGTAAGAAAATTTCAATAGGTCGTATGTTTACCATTTTTGCACGCTTTTCTGAAAATCAAAGAGATAATCGTTAAATTTAGTATTTATTACTATCGGTTTTACTTTTACACAGTTTTTTGTTGATGTTGTTCCATCTCAATCCGCTCAAAAGCTTAGCTCTAAGTTCATTGAGAACAACTTTACGAGTACTTGTGTTTAATAAAAAAAACAAATTACCATATGCGACTCCTTTACACCCTGATCTTTATTTTCATTACTTTGACGAGCTACGCTCAAACGTGGAATACTTCCATTGTTGCTCCCCGCGTCGTCGAATCCATTCAACAAGCACCTAATGATTACCATCCCGTTTACTTTTTATTAAGTGATCAGGTTGATGTAGTTGCGCTTAATCTTCAGTTTGGAGAACGAGGACTCAACCAAAAAGAACGACTCAATATTCTCGTGAATATTTTGACGCAAAAAGCCAAAGTCTCGCAAGTAGATTTGATGGCTACTTTACGACAATCGCCCGATGTACTAGCAAATAGCATCGAATCTTATTGGATTAGTAACGTCATTTTTGCCGAAGTAAAAGCAAATTTACTCCACACACTAAGCGAACGAGGAGATGTTGCAGCCATCGGTTTTAACGGCAAATTGGAATTAGAAGCCGTAGAAGAGGCAGCGCTTTGTAGTGCCGTCGAACCCAACGCGACCGAAGATGGACTGGAAGCAATTAATGCACCAGCGCTATGGGCGCTCGGCTATACTGGCTATGGACAAATTGCTTACAGTGCAGATACTGGCGTAGATGCGGCACATCCAGCGATTTCTAGCAAATATCGAGGTACTTTTACTTCCGATAGCGAAGCTTGGTTTCAATACAGTGGAAGCGAAACGACCCCTAATGCTTGCACCGATCACGGCACCCACACGCTTGGTACCATGGTCGGTCTGGATAGAAACACCAACGATACGATCGGTGTTGCTTTTAATGCACAGTGGATTGGTTCTGCTAATCTGTGTAATAATTCAGGGACGGCAAGCAACATCGGTGCGATGCAATGGGCGCTAAATCCTGATGATAATTTAGCTACGATTGCGGATATGCCTACCGTAATCAATAATTCTTGGTACGATCCTTCTATCGGAAATCCTTGTGAAAATATTTATGTTTCTACCTTGACGACCTTGGAAGCGGCAGGAATTGCCGTTGTCTTTTCTGCGGGAAATGCAGGACCGAATGTGTCCACAATTACAACACCCAAAAATATTAATATTGATTTGGTTAATAGTTTTGCCGTAGGTTCCGTTGATGCTAGTACGAGTGCTTACATCATTGCCAATAGCTCTAGTCGAGGGCCTTCGACTTGCGGAAACACGGGTTCTTTGTTGATCAAACCGGAGGTGACAGCGCCTGGTGTTGGAGTTCGTTCTTGTATTTATGATGGAAATTACGGCACTAAAAATGGAACGTCTATGGCAGCGCCGCACGTTGCGGGGGCTATTTTATTGTTAAAAGAAGCTTTTCCGGAGTTGCTGGGCACGGATCTAAAATTAGCTTTATATTTTAGTGCAACGGATTTGGGAGCAGCAGGGGAGGATAATATTTATGGAATGGGTATGATTAATGTCTTAAGCGCTTATAATTATTTGATTGATCAAGGTCACGTTCCTGTTGATCCGCAAGTAGACTACGATTTGATGGCGCTGAATGTGATCGAGGATCAAGTGTCTTGTGGAAATACGGCAAGGGTTAGGTTTTGGGTAGAAAATGCAGGAGAAGCAACTGTCGATAACTTCGAAGTAAATTATCGTTTGAATCAAGGGCAAGATGGGACGGGAACTTTTCCCATTACAGAAACTTTAGTTCCAGGAGAGCGAAAACTGATCCTCTTGCCAGAAATTAGCTTGTCTACGGGCTTATTTGAGGTAGAACTAGAAGTAAAAAATCCTAACGGAACGACAGATGAAAGAGTACTAAACGATAAAACGATCGGCACCATTAGAGTTTCTAACGACGTAGCAGTCGAAGCTTATTTGGATACACAGAGTAATAGTATTTGCCAAAATCAACAAGCGTTGTTGCGGGCAGAACCAATTGACGGAGCAGAAATTCAGTGGTACGATGAAGCTGGTAACTTAGTTGGAGTAGGCGAAAACTTTGTGTCGGAAGATTTGTCGGAAACAACTACTTTTTTCGCTTCGGCAAATTATAAACCTAGTCTAGGCTTAGCGGACTTAGAAGCCGCTACCGGAACAGCCGTCGGATCGAATCCTACTGGTGGGTTAATTTTCGATTGCCAACATCCTACCATCTTGAAAAGTGTGAAAATTTTTCCTTCGGGGCTCGGTCCCATGCTGATTGGATTGCGTTCGCAACAAGGAGAGGTAATTTGGAATCATCAAGTTGTGATTACGAGTCTGAATCCACAGGTCGTTATTCTGAATAAAGCAATTCCGGTAGAGAATAATATGCGCTTACAGCTCATTTCTGGTCCGGTACCAAGTTATTCGTTTGGTGCGCTGGATTATCCTTACGAAATTCCAGGCATCTTGCGTATTAAAAGTACGAATGCAGGTAACCCGAATGAGTATCTCTATTTTTACGATTGGCAGTTGGAATATGAGCATGTCTGCGAACGAATTCCGGTAACGGTTGAAGTACTTAACAATACTACTAATAGCGAGGCAAATTTTGAAATCATGGAAGATAGTGTAACGGTGGGACCAGCGAGTGAAGTCTTTTTTACCAATACTTCTCAAAATACAAATCAATGGTATTGGGACTTTGGCGACGGAACAATTAGTACAACGGAAAATCCCGTACATATTTATAACGAGGTAGGAAGGTACGTCGTTAGTTTGACCGCTTCTCAAGATGGAGAATGTGCAGATGCAATGATCGACACCGTTTGGGTAACGGAAATGCTTGTATCAACCCAAACCCCACGCTGGACGCAAGAATTTGCCTTGTATCCCAATCCAACGCAACATCATTTCTACCTCGATTTTGCTTTTAGTGAAGCGACCGAAATTACCATCGAACTGGTGGATGTGCTAGGCAGAACGATCAATTATATTCCTGCCCGAAAGTACCAAAAAGAACGTTTGCAAATGGATACTAATGAGCTTGAAGCAGGCATTTATTTTCTTAATTTAAAAACGAAGCAACATCGGAGTACACAGCGAGTCCTCAAATTTTAGGAGTTTTGGAAGTTAAAAAACTATTAATTTGCAAATTAACTCGCAATAATCGAAATTGATTTAGAGTTAACACATAGATCGTCGAAGTTATTTTGAAAGTACCAAGTTGAAAACCTAGGATTTTTTTTAGGTTACCCAAAGGAGCTTTGAAAATACCTTCATGGTCTAATTTTTGAAGATAATCTAGCAAAATTGACTCACCAAAATAGCTTTAATGAATACTAAAATCTGCTTACTTTTTTGTTTTTTAATTGGTTCAACCGTAGCGTTCGCCCAGAACCCTCCTAGCTCAGAAGATAGCTACGAAAAAGAATATCAAAAGCGGATTAAAAAGGAAAGACTATATGGTGTCTATATTCCCAAAGATTTGGCCGATAGTTTCATCGAACTAAATCGGTTAATTGATCGTAAGTCGAAAGCAAAGTTTAAAAATCGGTCAGAGAACGAAGTAGCTCGAAAACTGCATTTTAGTTTAGGACGTTGGATTATCCATAATTGGGGATTTTATGGTGGCTCAAGGTTTTCCACCTACCTTAATAAAATAGGCCTGAATCATCCCGATGATATGGCTAGATTCATTATTGTCTCTTACCACCGTAATTTAAATCGCCAAAAACTCGAGGTCAAAGAACAGGTCGAAGCTTTCCAAGCTCAAAGAGCTGCCGAAGAAGCAGAACGCAAGAAGAAAGCAAAGGTGATTCACGAGGAAAAACGCAAAAGAACAAAGCAATAAGTCTTTCGTTAAAATGTAATTACTTCATCTTAGTACAATCTTATTTATACTCGCTCCACTCAATTTTTAGTAAACTCATTTTTGGTGAAAAAAACTTAGTGTTTATTTAGACTTAGTCCAGATAAATGCTATTTTTGTGTAAATGAAGCGCCAAATATTAAAATAATTATTACTTTAGTGATGTAATTAAGAGGTTGAGATCATAAATTAGCATAATCTTTAGCTAAATCTTTTTTCAACCAAAATGTTCTGGGTAAAGGCAAATCCAATTTGTCACACACAAAAATTATCCAATCGCTAACCGCCTACTAATTTAATCCATAATAATTATTAATTTTTTGGTCGTGAATCTAGTTTAGTCAACTATTTTACATTGAAGTTTATAAAAAAACTTCTTCATTAACCTAAAGGAAATGAGTACACGAAGCAACAAAAGTTCATCTGCTATGATCATCGAAAATGGTCTCCGCTTACCATTTGCACTTCCCGTTATTCAAGGAAAGAAGTTAAAGAAAAAGTGTTGTAAGAAATATAAGAAGAGCAAAAGATGTAGTCGCTGTCCCAACGGATAGAAAAACATTTAATTTTTGGGATCATGGAAAACCTATTCCTTTGGTTCAACTACGAAGTCGATACCCATTGCGCTAGATGGCGAGAGAATCGATTACGCCATTGCGACTAAATTGGCACTTGCTTGTCCTAATCTATAAAATTTTAATCCGGTTTATCCGTAGCTTTACTCATTTGGCGAATGACTCTACTTCGCCTTTAACCGAATACCATTTATTGGAAAAATAAAATTTACACTTGATCCTTAGGTCTGATTTTTGAAGCTTGCAAAAGCAGCGAATGAAGATTTGAAGGAGTCTTAAGTATTTATACCGTTAAATTACCCTGATATTGCTCAAAGAGCGGATTTCTTTTGGATTTGATTTACACAAATCTTAGGGTATGATGAGCGTCGAACCTGCTTTTAAAATTGAACGTATTTCATTTTGTCTAACTACATAATGAAAAAGATTGAGCAAAATTTTTACTTTTGCATCTTAATTGCCTTCCGCTAATGAATTATTTGGCGGATTTTTAAATCGTTTTAAGCGAAATAAATCTTAAGTTTTAGGGCAATTCCAGAATTTTATCGAAACAATTGGTAGGGTTTTATGGTTTAAAAAACGACGACAAAGGATATTAGCTTTTTTTTGACGTGAAAAATGGTGCCACCAAGTATCCTCAAGGTATATCCTGGAAAGCAACCATTACAACTATTAAATTTAATATAAATAATTTTCATGAGTAAGCATTTGTTAATCGTGGAGTCTCCTGCAAAGGCGAAAACTATTGAGAAAATTCTCGGTGAGGATTTCAAAGTGAAATCTAGTTTTGGTCACGTAAGAGACTTGGACAAAGGAGCTAATGGAGTAGACGTAGAAAATGATTTTAAAACCAGCTACGTGGTCTCTCCCGAAAAAAAGAAAGTAGTTCAGGATCTTAAAGACTGGGTGAAAAAGGTAGACGAAGTGTGGCTCGCAACGGATGAGGATCGAGAAGGAGAAGCTATTTCTTGGCACCTTTGTCAAGTCTTAGGCCTAGATGAGCATACGACAAAGCGAATTGTTTTCCGGGAAATTACCAAGCCTGCGATTCAACAAGCAATCACGAATCCTCGAACGATCGACCTTAATGTTGTAAATGCACAACAAGCTCGAAGAGTATTAGACCGATTGGTTGGATTTGAATTATCTGGCTTACTTTGGAAAAAAGTAAAAGGAAAATTATCCGCAGGAAGAGTACAGTCCGTTGCGGTAAAGTTAATCGTCGAAAGAGAACGAGATATCCAAAAATTCGAAACGAAACCCTTCTACAAAATAGCTGCGATCTTCAACGTGCTTAACGAAAAAGGCAAAGCAATCGAATTGAAAGCCGATTTGCCGAGTCGTTTCAATACAGAATCGGATGCCAGTACTTTTCTTAATAAATGTGTAGGAGCAAGTTTTAGTATTAAAAATATTGAACTTAAACCCATCAAACGTAAACCCACCGCGCCATTTACTACTTCCACCTTACAGCAGGAAGCGAGTCGTAAATTAGGCTTCGCCGTAAAACGGACGATGGTCAACGCACAGCGATTATACGAACAAGGTTTTATTACTTATATGCGGACGGATTCTACTACTTTAAGTGAAACCGCCCTAAAAAGTATTGCAGAGGAAATAGAAAAGAGCTACGGGACAAAATATTTGCACACCCGACAGTTTAAAACAAAGAAAGCATTAACACACGAAGCTCACAAAGCCATCCGACCTTCG
>JBGCFY010000094.1:0-17588 GCA_045110315.1 Saprospiraceae bacterium | reverse complement strand
AAGAAGTTGAAAGTTGTGTCGCTGGGCAGTAAGGTAGTTACTTCGAAGATTGTGCTATCGCAGTTGAATTGGTTGTTTAGATTTATGACGACGGTTCCCGTATCTGCCGGATTGCAACTGGTTAAGAAGTTGAAAGTTGTGTCGCTGGGCAGTAAGGTAGTTACTTCGAAGATTGTGCTATCGCAGTTGAACTGGTTGTTTAAGTTTACAATTAGAGTTCCGGTATCCGCTGGATTGCAACTGGTCAAAAAAGTGTAACTCGTATCAAGTGGTAGCACCGTTAGGGTAGTGATAATAATACTATCACATCCCAAAAAAGAATTCAAGGTGTCTCGATAAATACCACCAATGTGCTGATAAGCATTTTCCAAAAAACTACTGTCGCCTTGACAAATGGATGCTGTTTGATTCGTCATTTCATGGGGATGAAAAGTAATCGTAATTTCATCAGTGGCAGTGCAATTGTTATTGTCGGTAACGGTAACGGCGTAGTTGCCCGTATTGCTAACGGTGATGGTTTGTGTTATTTCTCCGTTTGGACTCCAGATAAAATCATTAGTTGGATTGCCTGCATCAAGGGTAAAGGTTTGTCCGGTACAAGCACTGTCATCATTGCCCAAGTCAACCATTGGTAAAGGGTTGACGGTGATGGCAACGGTGTCTGCGGCGGTACATCCATGAACATCCGTCACGGTAACGCTGTAACTGATATCGGCACTCGGAGTAAGAATGCGAATAGAATCGAGGCTGTTGTCGTTCCAAATAAAGTTACAACCCAAAGGTGTATTATTATAGGCATCAATGGTAAGGGATTCTCCTTCACAAACCATTTGATCTGGACCTAAGTCAATGATTAGGTCGCCACAGTCTAATCTTAAAATCCAGTTATCGTTTAGCCCTTGATTAGCTTCTGTTTTGTCTGCGCCAATGCCTGAAGAGGTGAATCCTCCCAACAAGTAAGCATTATTGGCACCTTGCTTAAAAACGGTCATGATGTCGCTATTGGTTCCACCGTATGTGCGATCCAATAATTGATTGCCATTTTCATCTACCCAAACGACCCAATAATCAAAGCTTCCTTTAGAATCCTGCGATTTAGTGGCACTCATATTGGAATCGGAAAATCCACCAAGTGTATAAATTCCTTTATTATTAATTTCTAAACTAATTAAACCATCAAAGCCTGCTCCTCCAAAAGTTCGATCCCAAATTTTATTTCCACTACCGTCAATGCGCAAAATCCAGTAATCAAAAACACCAAGTGCTGCTTCTGATTTATCGCCACTAATACCTGAATTGGCAAAACCTCCCAAAATGTATCCGCCGTCAGGAGTAAGTTGTAAGCTTTGTAATTGGTCATTGCCTGTGCCTCCGTAGGAACGATCCCACTCGATATTACCTATTGCATCCGTTTTAATAACCCAGTAATCTGCTGGACCAGAGGTCGGATCTGATTTGTCAAAATCAGCAGGAGAGGTGGAGAAGCCTCCGATAATGTATCCGCCGTCGGGTGTCTGCCGTATTTTATATAATTGGTCATTGCCAGAGCCACCGTAGGTTCGATCCCACTCGTAGGTTCCACTAGCATCTAGTTTGACGAGCCAATAATCAAATCCTCCTCTTGAATTTTCACTTTTATTTCCAGAAATATCTGAAGCAGACCATCCTCCTAAAATATATCCGCCATCGCTAGTTTGTTGTAAATGAATCAGTTGGTCATTGCTATTTCCGCCAAAGGTGCCTTCCCAATCCACTACTCCGAGATTATTCGTTTTTACTACCCAAAAATCTGCAAAGCCTTGAGAGGCCTGGGTTTTGTCGCCAGAAATAGGAGAATTCGACCATCCTCCGACCATAAAACCTCCATCAGTAGTTGGTACCATGCTGTAGCCTTCGTCGATATCTGATCCACCATAGCGTTGATCCCAGACGATATTGCCTGCGAAATCAGTCTTGACGAGCCAATAATCTGTGCTGCCTAGTGGCGTTTGACTTACATCTCCGCTAATGCTTGAAGACGTCGCTCCGGCGTGGATATAGCCATCTGAGACTTCATGTAAACTGCGGAGCGTTTCAAAGTTATCGCCACCATAGGTTTTATCCCAGGTGGTGACTTGAGCAATTAATAAGGTAGGGAAAAAGGATAGAAATAGCCATGACAATAGCCAGCCATAAGGAAGCCTTATAGAACGGTTTATTGGGAAAATTCTTACCGAATTTTCTGTGTTCATGGGATGATAATTCTTATGTTAAATAAATAAAATCGGGAGGGATAAGAATGCTATCGTTTAGTGCTTATTTATAGCTTACAATCTTTATTTTATGATAAAAAACTGCATAAACACTAGACAAAATAAGCAATAATTGCCTAATAACCAATAAGATACTGGAATTATTACTCAAGCACGCCGTAAATCTTATTGAACAGATATCTTGCCATTCTCACAGTTGGTACTCAATTTTTACGTCGGTTTCTTTTTATGGACTTTTTAATAAATACTGTTTTTTTTTATGTGAGAGGTGTTTTTAGATATAGCTGTTTTTGTTTTTTTGTTAAAACCTGAAATATAGTCTTTTATGCTTGTTACGCTGGTGTTTTATAAGGAGACGAGCTTGAATATGAAAAATACTTATGTTTTACGTTAATCCATTAATTGTTACTATTTTTTGATACGAAATTCTGAATTGTCACAAGGAAGGCAAAAATTGACTTTTATCAAAAAAATTAATTTCTGATAGATTATCTAGGACTTCATTAAGTGATTTTTTGAATGCTACTCGTTTTTTAATTATTTTGTTTTTAAATAAGGTTTGATCTTTTCAAAGAATGCTGAATTAATGGAGCCAATCTTTTGGAGGTCTTCAATGGCATCAAAGTTTCCATGATTTTTACGATACTGGACAATTCCATTGGCTTTTTTCCAGGGAATATAAGGATGTGCTTTCAATTCTTCGACGCTAGCGGTATTGATATTAATTTTATTGGGAATGGGAGAACTGACCAAATAGGGCAAAATTGCTTGGAAAGTACTATCTGGTAATCCGTAGGTTTCTTTGAGTTGGTTGCGATCATGAAATCCGCCGAGTTTATCTCGAAATTTGATAATTCGATTGGCGTAAGCGGGACCGATCCCACGGAGCGATTCCCAATCCGAGATATCGGCCTTGTTGATGTCGATTGGTGTAATAATTGTTGGTTGGCGGTCATTGTTTTGTTCGTTTTCAAAAGCGGCTAATACTTGAATAGACTTTTGCTTCGATTGTTCCGTTTTTTCAGGAAATCTTAAATAGGGTTCTAAACGCTCAAGGTGTGCTGGCGACAAGCCATAAATTCTCGCAAAATCTTCTTTTTTCCTAAAAGTGGCTCCTTTTGCGCGATAATTGAGCATAATATTAATTGTTTTTTCAGGTAAACCTAAGCGCTGTAATTCCGTTCTGGTAACGGTATTCGGATCAAAGGGAAAGCTTTCTACACTTTTTACTTTGGTCGGCAAAGTTGCAGCGTTTGTAAGTTTTGTATTTTTTGATTGAGCAGTGTCGGGGATGTTTATGTATGCTTCGAGTCGTTGGTAATCCGCAGGTGTAATGCCATAAATTTTTTGTAAATCTTCTTTTTTGAAAAATTTACCTCCTTTTTTTCGATAATTCTGGAGGATATTGACTTGTTTTTGAGACAACCCTAATTTTTTTAGCTGTGCTTTACTAGCTTGGTTAGGATCAAAAGAGAAGAGGGCAACGGCTTCCTTATTCGGTTTGTTTTGGTCGGCAAGTGCGGTAGTTTTCTTGGCTGCTGCTTGTGCTTCTAATTTGGCGAAAGCCGTTTTAAGTGCTGAAAAATCTACATTTTCTTGCGCTGGATAAAACTGCGGGGCTAACAAAAGCCCAAAAAATGCTAGTAACAATAAGCTTAGTAGTAACTTGATGCCACCTCTTTCTGATTGAGTGAAATAAAAATATTCTTGTAATGCTTTTCTCATTGTATTTTTTTTGTCTGAAGATCCAGTAAGAATGCGCCTTGCGCTTGGAGGTTGAAACAAGGAATGCCTAAGGCTTGGCATTCTTCTTTCCAAGCGGCTATCCGAGAGGAGTAATTAGACGCATCAAAAATTACTTGTTTAAATTCAAGTTGTTGACGAAGCTGATGCAATTTAAGCTTTGGGTTATTTCTGAGGTACAAATAGTCGACGGGAATCGCTAAGAGTTCCGTCATTTTAAAAGTATGATCAATCAATAAAATTCGTTGATCATAGAATTGCAGATAAGGCTTTTGGTAAAGCAACTGTGGCAATTCTTGGTCGTGTTCCTCAAAAATAAAGGACGTTGTTTTGGCAATGCCTTGCGACCAACGAAAGTTTTGTGCCGCAAAAGTTTGTTTGGGAAGTGCCAAATCTTGATTGGCGAAACTGATACAATGATTGCCGTCAATAAAGTCAATCATACTATTACGGTAAACTTGATAACAAACCATTTTTCTTTGCCGACCTACTTGTATCTTTTGGTAAATTTGCTGCACAAAAAGCATTAAGCATCCAGTCAAAGCAACGATAACCCACTTGGGCTTACGAGCATAAATGGCAAGTGCGGAAATGAGCAGTATTCCATATAATAAAACCAAAACCCCAAAACTAATCCAAATACCCGTAATCAGACCACCGGGAAGTTGCTCTAATAAAAAGATACAAGCATTGGTCAGCCAAATAATTCCATACAATAAATAAGCGACCCCCGTAGCTAAAAATGGCGCAATTGCTTCCGTTAGAAATAAGAGTAAGCCGCCACTAAGAATGAATACCGCCGCAGGAACAACTACCAAACCAGAAAGAAAAAAGAAGATCGGAAATTGATGGAAATAATAAAAACTAAGTGGGAATGTGGTAAGCTGTGCGGCAATGGCGACACTGGTTAATTTCCAAACGTAATCGCCAAAAGCATTTTCAATATACCACAGTGGATAAATTTTTTCTTGAAAATAGACAATTCCCAACACTGCTGCGTAAGACAATTGAAATCCTACTTCCCAAAGCAAATAAGGGTTCATCAATAAAAGAATAAAAGCAGAAGCAGCTAAACTATTATAAATACTAGCCTCTCGCTCAAAGCTTTTACCGACGATGATAAAACTAAATAAAGTAGCTGCTCGCAATACTGATGCCGAAGCTCCTGTTAGCAAGGCGAAACCAAAAATGGAGGAAAGCAAGAAAAGCATTTTAAACCATCGAAAATATCGATGTGACCAAGGAATAAGATTCAATAAAAAGGAGAGAATCAAATAAAATAAACCAACGTGTAAACCCGAAACGGCCAACACGTGCATCGCTCCAGTGCTCGCATAGGCAGCGCTCAACTCGTCGGTGATGGCTGCTTTATAGCCAAGAATTAAAGCGGCTCCTACGGCAAATTCTTGCTCAGTAATGAGGTGCTTTTTTAAGACTTTTAGAAAGTGTTCTCGTAAATTATAGGCAGTAGCGAGAAGGGAATTTCCTTGGGAAGGTGTACTGATTTGCCACGCGTGTGCCGCTACAAACGCTTGATAATGGATATTCTTCAAATGCATGAAATGTCCATAGTCAAAGGCTTTTGGGTTCTGAGGAGGAGGAATAGGAAGTAGTTTTGTTTTGATCAGTAGCTGGTCACCGTATCGTAAAGACTGGCTAGGTATCTTATGATCGAGGTACAGCCATAGGTTTCCATTGGAAGTTTTTAGATCTGCTAAATGTTTACCAATTTTCAGCACCGTTGTTCGCAACTTGATTCGATCTTCCACAATCGGCATGGCGGTAATTTGAACCTGAATTAGGTTCTCTTCGTTTAAGAAATTTTGAAAATGCTGCGCCTGATTTTGCTCATTGTGTTGAAGGGTAATCCAGCTACCAAAGACGATTAGAAATAAATGAATCGTTAAGGAAAAGCCTAGACTACTGCGTCGTTTTTTTTGCCAAAAATCGAAACTCCAAGTTAATAGTAATAAAGGAGGTAACGCCCAGCTATATTGTGGCAATAAGTGAGCTCCTTGATTGGCTAATAAAATACCGATAATGAATGGTAGAAGTAGTCGAATAAATGGATATGGTCTCCAATTAAACATGGTTGTTGCTCTCGTAAATTAGTATGCTTTTATTGAAGTTGTTTTAAAATAGATAGATGATTTATTTGAAAGCCATTGATTTCCAATATTTCAGCTAATTTTTTTTCGTAGTTTTGGCTACGAAAAAAAAATGGAGATTTCTCTTTAAAACCAAGCGCTTACAACTAATTTCAACCCTCCATTTTTAAACAACTTTATTGTAAGTATCGTACTAATATAGTATTTTTAATTTGAAATAAAATTAAAAAAGTAAAATAAATGTAAGCGAAAATCGGTAAGCAGAAAGATAGGGTAGGAGCTGTTTTAATTTAGTTCAGTTGAAAAGGGTCGAGGTATACTTTTATTAGGACAAAGTCTTCGTAGTAAATACGCTAAATGTTAGCTCGTTTAAGGTATGTGTTTAACAATACTAAGTGGCAGCTTATTTTTCAATCCAAGTGTTATAGACGCCCATTCCTGCATAATAAATCATGCATAATATGGCTGCCCATCGCAACCATGCAATTTCCACAGGGAAAAAATAAAGGATCGAAAGCAAGGATAAAATAAAAACAACGGTAACACCCACCGTCAACGCTTTAAAACTTTTAGCTTGACTTGGATATACAAACTTGATGGGAACAAAATGTAGGATTGCAAAAGCTAATACAAAAGCTGCATTGACCTCGGGAGAAAAGTGAAAGATAAAAACCATGTAAAAAACAACCATATTCCACAAGACTGGGAATCCGATAAAATACATATCATCGGATACCATTCCCGTTTTACCATAGTAGAGGGCAGATACTAAAAGAATGATTGCGGTACAAGCTAAGCGCCAATCTTCGGGCACTAATTCCGCTTGATGAAAGAAATACGCAGGGATAATGGCATAAGTAGCAAAGTCGATGACGTAGTCAATGGTTCTTCCATCCATGTAAGGCAGCACTTCTTTGACGCGTGCCATGCGCGCAAAAGTACCATCAATACCATCAATTACTAAGCTAATGACCAACCAAATCATCGCCATTCTCCAATCTTTTTCATTGATGGCTAAAATAGCCATGAAGCCAGCTAATAAACCAGAAGCCGTAAATAAGTGTACGCTCCAAGCAAATGCTTTTTGGAAGAAAGTGGGAGAAGGAATGGACGACATAAGTAAGTCTTTTTTGTAAAGTTGTCAAAAAATTCTAGAAATCTTGAGCAATAGCTTATATTTCTGATCGAATATTCTTTCTGGTTCAGCAATTCTAAACCATATTGAGGTGTGTAGTTTTTGCCTTATTCAATCCGATTTTGGCGTATCGTAGCTTATCGATGTTTGATTTCTTAGGACACTAAATAAAGGTAAGATTAAAACAACCTCTTAGTAAAAGCCTTGACTTTCTTAGCTAAAGGAATCTATTTCAGGCTAATATCATTCATCAAAAATAGCACATGAGTAATTACCTCACCCAAAAGAATTTATTACCAACTATGATCTTATTGCTCTTTTTGAGCGCAACTGGATTGTACTTATATTTCTTTACCACTTTAGCTGTCGTTTGGTCTGGCTTCATTGCCATGATGGTTTTTTATGGGTTGATTTTCTTTGTTGGTTCTTATGCTGCTAATTATCGTAAGGTAACGGATGCAACGGACGTAATGCTGGCCGGACGGTCGATTCCACTGTTTATCGCCGTATTCACGATGAGTGCAACTTGGGTTGGTGGTGGCTATATCAATGGCACGGCAGAATATACTGCAACAGCAGGTTTGGTTTGGGTGCAAGCGCCTTGGGGCTACGCGATGAGCTTGATTATTGGTGGTTTATTTTTTGCACGCAAAATGCGTCGGTATCAATTCAAAACGATGCTCGATCCTTTGACGCAACGCTTCGGTAAAAGGATGGCTGCGGTTTTATTTTTACCCGCACTCTCGGGCGAAATCTTTTGGACGGCAGCTATTCTGACGGCACTTGGGACAACTTTTGCAACCGTTTTGGGCTTAGATACGGCACCTGCGATTGTCATTTCAGCAATCATTGCGATTGCTTATACCGCAATTGGTGGCTTGTGGTCCGTAGCTTTTACCGATGTAATCCAACTTTTTTTATTATTGTTTGGCTTATTTTTGGTCTTACCTTTCGCCTTGGATACGGTCGGTGGTTGGGACGTTGCGTGGTCTGCTTATCAGGAAAAATATGGAGCCGCGGCGAGCTTTTTGCCAACGCAAGAAGCTTTAGGAAGCTATTATTGGAATTGGTGGGATGTCGCTTTGCTCTTAATGTTCGGTGGGATTCCTTGGCAAGTTTATTTTCAACGTGTACTAGCATCTAAAGATGAAAAAACGGCTGTTCGCTTATCTCTTTTCGCCGGATTGATCTGCTTGATCGCAGCGGTTCCCGCAGTGATTATTGGAATTATTGGTTCCGTCGCAGATTGGGAAGGAATGAACTTAGTAGCTCCAGAACCAGCAGCAGTGCTTCCTTATGTGGCACAATATCTCACGGAGCCTTGGGTGGCAACGATTGCTTTAGGAGCGATTGCAGCGGCAGTGATGTCTTCGGTAGATTCTTCGATTTTATCAGCATCTTCGATGGCAGGTTGGAATATTTATAAACCGCTAATCAATCCGAATTTGAGTTCAGAAAACTTAGCGAAAGTCATTAAAAGTTGCATCTGGATTATTGGAATTGCGGCAACGCTCTTAGCTTTGAATATTAACAGTATTTACGAACTCTGGTTTCTGTGTAGTGATTTTGTGTATTGTCTGCTTTTTCCACCGCTGGTCTGTGCACTTTTTGATCCGAAGGCAAATGTATACGGTGCGGTGGCTGGTTTTAGCGTTGCGTTTATTTTGCGATTTGGTGGTGGCGACCCAACCTTGGGTATTCCTATCTTGATTGATTATCCAATGATTGAAGAGGGCGTAGTTTTATTTCCTTTTAGAACGTTAGCGATGACTACTGGACTACTGTCTATTGTAATCGTTTCTAGGGTAACACAGACTTGGGCGCCCGCAACTGAATTGAAAATGCCGACGGATTAAACTATTGTAATACCTAATTGCTCCACATGAAAAAATTACTAGTCACTGGGATTTCTGGTTTTGTCGCCAGTCATTTTGCAACAATCAAATCTTCCACTTATGAGATTGTTGGCACTTATCGAACGCGTTCTATTGTTAATCATGGAATGAATTGCTTCGCGGTAGATTGGTCCGAGGTAGCAGCAGCGGAGCAATTTTTTAAACAACAAAAACCAGACGCGGTATTGCACCTCGCGGCTTTGTCTAATCCTAATTATTGCGAGCAACATCCAGCAGCTTCTCAAGCGGTTAACGTAGATGTTGCGGTACACTTGGCGAAACTTTGTCAACAAGCTCAAATTCCTTTCCTCTTTAGTTCTACCGATTTGGTTTTTGATGGAAAAAAAGCACCTTACGGGGAAGAAGATTTAGCGGAGCCAATTTGCGTCTACGGTCAGCATAAGCTACAAGCAGAAACGGAAATTCTAAGTTTATATCCAGCGAGTATCATTGCTAGATTACCACTTATGTTCGGTTGGTCAACTCAGGGAGGATTTATGAAAAATTGGATCGATCAACTCAAAGCAGGAAAAACGATCGCGGCTTTTACCGACGAATATCGAACGCCAGTCAGTGCGGGTTGTGCGTTACAAGGTATGTTATTGTTGTTGGAAAATGCCTGTACGGGGCGCTGGCATCTTGGTGGAGAAGAAAGTATTTCTAGGTATGATTTGGCTAAATTGATTGCTCAAGCTTATGGGTTACCAACGGAATTATTACAAGCAAGTTTACAAAAAGAAGTTCAACTGCCTGCCGCACGTCCACCAAACGTTTCGCTAGATAGTAAGAAAGCTTTTGCTCTTGGCTATCAGCCTAAAAAGATTAACGCAGCTTTACAAGAATTGGCGACGCAAGCTAAAAGGTATTAAGGTTTACCGCATCTTAACGCATTAAAACAAAATCACCTTTATAAATTTCTAACTGATCATCTTGAAAAATGACTTCTGCGTAAAAAACAAAAACATCGGGCGAAAGCTTTTCTCCTGCTAATCTTCCATCCCAACCCCAATCCACTGCGCTTGGGTCTACGTTATTAATTTCATAAACTTGGGCACCCCAACGGTTATAAATGCTAAAACGTTTAATTGTTTTTACCCCTCTTCCCACATAAATTCGCATCAAGTCATTGGTGCTGTTGTCGTCGGGAGAAAAAGCAGTTGGTATGTAAACGAAGCGTTCTTTCGATACTAGAATTCGTATTTGGTCATAGGCTAAACATCCTTCCGGGGAAATTGCCGTAATTCCATAAATGGCACTTTCCGTCGCATTGATGCTTTGCGTCAAGCAAGTAGGGCAGGGAACAGGCGAAATCGTATCCCAAACAAAACTCTGAATCGCTTGATCGCTCGTTGCTGTTAAGTCAAAGTTTTCGCCTTGTTGCACAATCTGATCATCACCCAAACTGATTTGAAATTCAGCGGGTGCACTTACCGTTATTATTCCTTCCACCTCACAACCATCTGCATCTTGAATGCGTAACAGATAACTACGAGCCGTAAGATTGCTAAAGATTGGCGAAGCTTGAAAAGTACCATCTTCCAAGGCATACAAATAAGGACTTACACCTTCCCAAACAGAATCTACTTCAATCAAACCGTCTCGATTACCAAAGCAAGTAACGGGTGTTGTCCGTGTCGTAAAGCTAAACTGCTCTAAAATCGTCTCACGAATAACGATGCTATCGCAACCAAATTGATTGGAGAGCGGAATCGTATCCATGCCTACTTCGTCGGGAATACAAGTAATTATCGTCGGAACATAAGTGGTGTCGGGAGGAATGTAAATCGTTGTTCTAATTTCTAAACTATCGCAATTTGCACTATTGGTATAAGTCAGCGTATCCATGCCCGCTTGCGTTGGATCACAACTAAAGAAATTAAAATAACTGGTATCGCTCGGTAAAAGGAAAAAGGTAGTTTGAATAATACTATCACAATTACTTTGACTCATTAGCGTATCGCTGACCGTACCGACGAGGCTAGGATCACAAGTGCCAAGGGTATCTAAAATTAAATAATTTGGTAGCAAACTCGTAACGACCTCAATGATGCTATCGCAGCCAAATTGATTGCTAAAAGTATCTAAACTAGTTCCAACAAGGCTGGGATCACAGCTCGTATTTTCTATCAGTTGGTAAAAATTAGGCAATTGAGTAACCGTAGTGAAAACAAAACTATCACAGCTAAACTGATTGACCAAGGTGTCGATCGTCATTCCTACTAGGCTAGAATCACAGCTGCTGAAATTGAGGAAAATACTATCGGTTGGATTCAAATTGGTAATGGTTGTAATAATGCTATCGCAACCCACAAAGTTTGGAATGGTATCTAACTGGGTACCAACTTCCGCTGGATCACAGCTGGTCGTAAATAAGGTAATCGTACTAGATTGTAAGAGCGTCGTATTGACCGTAATGATACTATCACAGCCGAAAAAGTTCGGTATCGTATCAAAACTAATTCCTGCTTCGGAGAGCAAACAAGTCGTTGCAGTGCGCATTCCTGTGGTCGTTGGCAACAAGGTGGTGTTGGTGGTAATGATACTATCACAGCCGAAAAAATTTGGAATGGTATCAAAACTTACGCCTGCCATCGCAGGGTCGCAAGTGCTTTCAAAAGCAAGGCTGGTTGTACTGGGCAACAAAGTAGTTTGAGTAGTAATGATACTATCGCAACCTAAGAAGTTGGGAATGGTATCAAAACTAATACCGGCGGACGCTGGATCACAAGTCGTAGTAAATTGAGTGCTTCCGCTACTTGGTAAAAGTATAGTATTCGTTACCACGATACTATCACAATTGTATTGATTGGTTTCTTGGGTAACATCTATTCCAACTAAACTAGGATCGCAAGTAAAAAGAGGCGGAAGAAAAGTGGTATCGCTGAGGTATAAATCTATACGATCAATGCGATAATCAATACAGCCAAACATATTGACGATTGGAACGACAAAAGTTCCAGTATCTACAGGACTGCAAGATCCGGTAAAGGTATAACTGGTATCAATCGGACGAATGGATAAATTAGTAATAATGATGCTGTCGCAACTACGGAAACTACTAAGCGTATCTTGAAAAATACCATCCATCAATTGAAACGCGCCGGCGAGGAATAAGCTATCTCCAGCACAAATACTGGTATTTAGATTCGTCGTGACGGAGTTGTACACAATCAACTCAAAATCTTTGATGGAACTACAAAAATTACCGTTAGTAACGGTGACCGAATAATTGCCTTGATTTTTAAGGTAAATACTTTGCGAAGTCTCTCCGGTAGACCAAAGGAAGTCGTCACCAGCATTTCCCGCATCAATCAAGATAGAATCACCATCGCAGATGGAATACTGATCATCTAAGTTAAGCACGGGAAGTGAAAAAACGTCAATATTAATGGTATCGGATTGTGAGCAAAGGTAGCCATCAGTTACCGTTACTTGAAAACTAGTAGATGCGTCAATGATATCATTTCGGACCGGTAGGAGAATGCCGTCGTTCCATTCATAGTTACAGCAATTTGAGCAGTTTGGACTTGTTGCGTCGAGGAGTAACGTATCGGTTCGACAAATAATGGTATCATTGGGAAGCGAAAAAGCATCCTGACAATCGAGTTTGATCAACCAGTTGTCATTTTGACCGACGTTGGCTTCGGTTTTATCGCCACTAATTCCCGAAGCAGAAAAACCACCCAAAACAATACTGCCATCGCTAAGGCCAAGCCCCACTTCTAAGTTGTCATTTTCAAGACCACCAAAAGTTTTGTCTTTGAGCAGGTCGCCTTGTTCGTCAATGTGTACGAACCAATAATCTGAGAAACCGACTTGATCTTCACTTTTTTCTCCGCTAGCATTGGAGCGAGAGAGTCCGCTTAGCAAATAACTATCGTGTGCTGCATTTTTAGTAATACTGAAAAACTGATCTCTGCCAGATCCACCGTAGGTACGATCCCATAATTTATTACCAGAAAAATCTACTTTGAGTAACCAGTAGTCTCGTTCTCCACGGGAAGCAGTCGATTTCTGGCCACTAATATCAGAGAAAGAATAGCCACCAAGTAAGAAGCCACCATCCGTAGAAACGACCATGTCGTACAAGCGATCCTCTTGATCTCCACCAAAAGTTCGATCCCATTGGATGGTTCCCATCGGATCGAGTTTGACAATCCAGTAGTCAAAACCACCCTCCGAATTAGAGGTTTTGTCGCCACTGATATCTGAAGCGGAAAAACCACCCAAAAGGTAACCGTCATCCGTTGTTTGGATAATTTTATAGAGTCGATCTGCTTCGTTTCCACCAATGGTTCTTTCCCATTCCAAAGTTCCCGTTGCATCCATTTTGATGACCCAATAATCGTAGTCTCCTTTTGAATTTTCGGATTTGTCTCCACTCATATCGGAGTTAGAGTAGCCACCAACGATATAACCACCATCTACCGTTTCTTGAATCGTAAAAGGACGATCTTCTCCGTCGGCACTAAAGGTTTCTTCCCATTCTAAAACACCATCTGAATCTGCTTTGACAACCCAATAGTCATAACAAGTAATGCATCCGCCAAAAGAAGCTTCCGTTTTATCACCACTGATACTCGAAGAAGAATAGCCCGTCATGATATAACCGCCATCGCTGGTTTCTTGCAGTGATCTACCATTGTCAATAATGTCCCCACCGTAGCTCGCATCCCAGATCTTGGTGCCATCGGGCGCTATTTTTACCAACCAAAAATCACTAAAACCATTAGAAGTTTGTGAGACATCACCCGAAGCATTGGAAGACTGTGTTCCTAAAAAAACAATACTTCCATCGCTGTGCTCAATCATATCGTGCAAGGCGTCAAAACCATCGCCACCGTAGGCATTGTCCCAAGCTTTTACAGTCTGGGCATGGCTAGTGTTCATTGCCACAGTGAAGATAAAGTAGCAACAAAAAAAGCGGTATAAACCGGAGGAAAAGGCGGTATAAAAAATTAGTGAATTTTTTAGTTTCATGGGATTTAGCAGTAAATTTTAGTAGGGGAGGACAAACTGCGATTGCGTACTTGAATTTGCTAACTATAGCAAATTGATTTACCGTGTATTAATATTGACAAACAAAGTTATAAAGATTCTACTACATTTTAGGGAAGTTGTGCAAAATCAATGTCTTTTTAACGTTGTGTACTAGGTTTTTCGTTTGGAGGTTAATCAACCAAATGAAGAAATAATATTACTGCTCATTTGGTCTTAAACTTAGAACGATACTTCAAGATAAAAAAAATTTAATCGAGAAGCCAATTTATTAGCGATTTGGCTACCATATGACTAAGAAGTATTTGCTACTTAGGCTTTACCGCATGAATGAAACTGTAAAACCAAAGATTTTTTTCAAGGGCTTGATATTGCAGAATCGAACCATCTTGATTATCTTGTTGTACTTGGGTCCGCATTCTGAATAATCGCATTAATTTGCCAAATAAACGCCAGTTTTTAGAGTTGTTGTGTAAGTTTCGTAACGAAGTTTTAGTATTAGCCGTAACGTCTTTAATCAATATATCCTGGAAACCGGCGCGTTGAGCGTGTTGCAAATGTTCGGCTTCCGTATCAATATCCTTAATCGCCCAAGTTTTTAGCCAAGCGAGGAGGAGTTGATCATCTTTAGCGGGGAGGGGACGAGCTTTGCGAATGTATTCGGCGATGACGAGTCGACCGCCCGGTTTGAGCACTCGGAATGCTTCTTGATAAAAATCTGCTTTTTGATCTGCGTGGCAAAGACTTTCGCAAGCCCAGACGACATCAAAACTTTCTTTTTCGAAGGGAGTTTGACAGAAATCGGCGAGAACAAAGCTCGTCTGATCCGTAAGTTGTAAGGTTTTTGCTTGTTTTTGACAAGCTTCGATCTGGGAAGCAACGGGCGTAATGCCGGTAGGAATCGCTTGTTTGTTTTTTACCAACCAAAAGCAGCTACCACCTTTTCCACATCCCGCGTCTAGCACTGCGTCTCCCGCTTTTACTTGTGCTAATTCTGCGAGAACCTTATTCGTGTTTTGCAAGGCATCAACGTGGGAAGAAGCTTGTTCGTCATAATAACCAAAATGTACCGCTGGGTTTTCGGAGTTGTCCCAAGCAACGCGATAATCAAACTGGGTCTGATCATAGTAGTCGATGATGTCTTTAAACTTTTTTTGGTCGATTGCCATAATGTATCTCTTTGAATGAAGCGCCGAAGATACAGCTTTTCTGACCAAAATCAGTTTTTAATACTCGCCAAAGTATCGGCGTAAAAACCATTCTAAGGTTAACAAACCAATCAGCAAAAAGCAAATCCACTTGAGATTAATGACGGATCTAGTTTTAGAAGTTTGGTATTGAATAGGTTTTACAGTGCCTTTATCTTTAAGAAACTGTGCAATCTGGGGCGTTTGGTTAGGGTAAACCAACTGTCCACCATACTTTTCGCTCAGTAATTTTAGTAAACTGTGATTTGCCGTTGTCTCGTAGCGTTCGAGTTGAATTGGTTGAATACTAAATTGCCCTTTGTAGTCAAGTGCTTTGCCATTGGTCATGACGGAAGCTTTGTAACTATAATTTCCAACGGGTAAGATTCCGGCATTCAAGCTATAAGCTTTCGTCGTTTTGTTGAAGGTGAAATTATAGTTTTTACCTTCGCTGTTACTTACCACAATGCTTGCTTCGGGATCATTGATCAATTCGTAGCTATCGTTGTACAATTCTGCATCGAAGTAAATTTGCTCATTTTCGTTGAGAATATTTTTGTTGATGCTGACTCTAAACTTTCGTTTGTCTTCTTTCAGCGTCAAGTACTGAATGGTTTTGCTAATCAATTCATCAAAGATTGCATGATTTTGATGTTGCAAGAAATCAAAAAGCCGCCATTTCCAAATTCCTTCTGCGCAAAGCACACCTACTTTTATATTGTCTTGCTCTCCGAAAACAAGTAGCGGTTTGTCCGTATCAATTTTACCAATTCGCTGGTAAAGCAATACGTCGGTGTTGGCAGTTGCCTTAAATTCTCCAAAAGAAGATAGTAAGGGGGGAAAACGTGGTAATTCTTTCGTTACCCGATCATCAAGGGTAAATAGATTAAAATCTGGGGCAGTTTTAGCTTGGACATCGTCCGTATTGTTTCCCCTAACTTGCAATTTTACCAAAGACTGCAAGGAATTCGCTTTCGCGTAATCGGTCTTGGTTCCTAAAATGTATAGATGCGGTATTTTTTGATCCTTTATTTTCTTGAAAATGCCGCTAGCGTCATATTTGGTACTTGGTAGTTGATGCAAAATCACAAAGTCGTACGCAGCAAAATTGATCGTAGGATCATTTGCATAAGCCGTCGTTAACTGATAATTTTTATTATTAGCAATAGATTGTTTAATGGCTGTAATATCTGGATGTGGTGCGTGTGCAAGAATTAAGATCTTTTGTCGGGCATCCAAGACATCGATAAAAATTTCTTTGCTATTGTTGACTGTCGTTACTTCGTTACCGACTTTGCTTAGGTTGAGTTTATATCGTTGCACTCCACTTTGATTGGCTTCCAAAACAATCTCTTTGGTTGTAAAGAAATTATTTTTATCAATCTTTATCGGCATTTGTTGCAAGCTCTGACTTTGGCTTCCATTGACTTTTGAAATTTTTAACATTGAGGTATTTCCCGTACAATTTTGTGCGGCGATGTCCACTTGAATGCTAAATTTATCGCCGAGGTAAGCGATTTTGTTGTAGTAAATTCTTTTGATCAATAAATCAACCTGTGGCGTAGTATCGCCAAGGGCAATGGTGTAAATTGGTGCGGATAATTTAGCACCAGCGTAGATTGGATTGCTGCCTTCATTGTAAATTCCGTCCGTCGCCACGATGATCGCCCCCAAATTCTGGTTACTGTATAAATCGTAGACGTTCGTCAATAACTTTGAAACATTACTAACCTTATCGGTAAATTCAAAATCCACACCTTCTCGCACTTCATTACCAAATGCATAAAGTTTAAGCTCATAATCTTCTGCCAAATTTTGCTGTAATTGCGTAAAGTTATTTTTATACTGCGTTAAGGCTGCTTCGTCCATTTCCGAAGCGATGGATTCCGATTGATCTTGCGCCAAGACGACAACGGGTTTTTTGACTTCCGTAACGAAAGACTTTAACAAAGGCGCCAGTAAAAGAATGCTGAGAAAACTAACGGTAAGGAAACGAATAAATCCGAGTGCCCAGATCAATCCCTTGTTTTGCGTTTTGAAACGTTGATCTCGGTAGTACAAAACAACGGCGTAAATGATTCCTAATAAACCACAAAAGAGGAGGTACCAGGCAGGATATTGAAAACTTATATTTTCCAAAGTTTGATTTTTAGATTTTTAGCGAAAGCTTATTAACGTATTGGACAAATTTATAACCCTTTCTTTAGTATTCCTATTGTCCTTCGTTCCTTATTCTTATTCACGTAAAATAGGACTACTTAGTTGCGAAA
>JBGCFY010000093.1:0-27362 GCA_045110315.1 Saprospiraceae bacterium | reverse complement strand
GTTGACAAAATAAACGCTATCCAAGTTTGGTGGTAAATGACTCGTCAACAAATCTGCCAATTGAATTTGAGGGGATAATAGATATTCTCCATACACCATAGTATGCAAGTACAAATCGGCTTGTGCTTTAATCGCGGCAACGACCTTGGGATGACAATGCCCCAAGCAACTTACACCAATCCCAGCGATTAAATCCAAATAAGATTTATTATCTTTATCGTATAAGTAAACACCGGCTGCATGATCGATTTCTAGCATCAGTGGAAAAGCACTCGTCTGTGCCATATGGTTCAAAAAAGCTTGTCGAAGTGTCGTCATTTTTTAATCATCTAATTTGAGTGAAGTTGTTTAAAACAAAAAAAATATTTTCAGGAAAAACAACTTCCGTGTAAAACGCTCGTTTTCTCCCTTTGCACGGATAAGAAAAAGAAGCAAAATTCAGGAATGCAGTTGCTATGCGCTACCGCAGCACCTTTCTACAAAAGTATAAAATTATAATGGCTTACTTAAGCAAGAACCAAATTGACTTTTTTGAAAAAGAAGGTTACCTCATCGTGTCGAACTACACCGACGCTCCGACCATCAATTTACTAAAAAAACGCATCGAAACTATTATTGCGGATTTCCCCCAAGAAGCATTAAAAATATTTACAACCGAAAACCAAAGCCAACACCTCGACGAATACTTCCTAGAGAGTGGCGACAAAATTCGTTGTTTCTTCGAAGAAGCAGCTTTCGATGCGCAAGGGCAATTGCAAGTAGCAAAAGAATACGCCATCAATAAAATTGGACACGCACTACACGATCAGGATCCACTTTTTGAACGATTCAGTTACCAGCAATCGCTCTACGAAATTAGCCAAGACTTAGGTTTGTCTAAACCAACGATTGTACAGAGTCAATATATTTTCAAACAAGCTAATATTGGGGCAAAAGTGAATCCGCACATGGACTCCACTTTCTTGTTGACAGAACCTGCGACTTGTCTTGGCGCTTGGGTTGCTCTAGAAGATGCCAACCTCGAAAATGGTTGTTTATGCGCTATTCCTGGCTCTCACCGCAGCTACGGATTGAGCAAACAATACGTCCGTAGCAAAGATAATAGTGGAACAAAATTTGTTACATTAAAGAAAGGAGCCATACCGGAAGCAGATTGGGCTTTAGCAGAAATGATTCCTCTGATAGTAAAAAAAGGAGACTTAGTGCTGCTACACGGCGAAGTGGTACACGCTAGCTACCCCAATCGTGCCAATTATTCTCGGCATGCTTACATTGTACACCTAGTAGATCAGATCGCAACGTGGTCTCCTGACAATTGGTTACAACGCCCCAATACCCTTCCATTTAGAGATATGAAAACTGTCGTCAATCGTATAGTTTAAAGTATTTTCTATCGAAAAAGCACATTTTTTAAATATATTGACGTTCTATCAAAGAACAATACATTTTAAACGCCCTATTATTTAAAATAATTTTTAACAAGTCTTCTATGTAGCGCTTACCCTATGAAATACATTATTTCGACGATGCTGCTTCTGTTAGTCTTTTTTTCTTGTAAACCTATTACGGAAAGAATGGAAGATTACGCCGTGCATGGAATAGATGTTTCTCATTATCAATCGCACATCGATTGGGATAAAGTAGCTAGTCAAAATATCGCGTTTAGTTTTATCAAGGCTTCGGAAGGAGAAACTTTAATTGATAGTTTATTTGCATTCAACTGGCAAGAATTACAGCGCGTCGGAATTCGGCGAGGCGCTTATCACTTCTTTCGCGCCAATATAGATGGCCAACAACAAGCTCAGCATTACATACAACAAGTTTCGATGACCGATGGAGATTTGCCGCCCGTTTTGGACGTTGAAACGATCGACGGGGTTTCGCCCAAAGAATTACGAACACAGATGCAGACTTGGCTTGATATCATTGAAACTCATTATCGCATTCGTCCCATCATTTATACCAATTTAAAATTTTACTACCGTTACCTTGCTGGACATTTTGACCAATACCCAATTTGGCTAGCGCGCTACAGTAAGCAAAAGCCTGAAATCGCGGGCAATACTTGGCATTTTTGGCAGTACGGAAATCGGGGCCGCGTGGCGGGAATCGAAGGAGATGTTGACCTCAATGTTTTTCACGGAAGCTTAGAAGAACTAAACTATTTATGTCTCCCAAAACCCGATGCCGTCCTTACGAGTTTTCCTCAGTAAACCATTAGCGTTTCGCCTACTCTGATCAGATAATAAAATTTGCTTAGAATAATAATTTGTCGAACTTTCTACCTAAAACCGCATTCGCATCCGTCTCTAACCAATCTTCCAAAATACTCGCATAGATCCTTCTAAAATCAATTTCGTAGATTAAATCTCCATGATCTAACGTACTCAATGTTGGTGCAGCATTAAAAAATCCTTTTTTCTTTAATTTACCACCCATCAAGAAAACATTATTTGCTGTTCCGTGATCGGTTCCACCACTAGCGTTCTGTTTTACTCTTCTACCAAATTCAGAAAAAGTCATAATTAAAGTATCCTCCAATAAACCATTAGATTTCAAATCTTTGACAAATGCCGCCATCGCTTCTGCATAGTTTTTAAGTAAACGATCTTGCTTACTTCGCTGATAAACGTGTGTGTCAAAACCTGACATACTAACATAATAGATCTTAGTATCCGTATCTGCTGTAATTAACTCTGCAATTTGCTTCAAGTCTTTGGCAAAAGAATTATGAGGATATTTGATTTTAGACTTATGAACTTTAGACTGCTGGTATAAATAATTTGCGGAAGCTTGGGTATCAATCATCGTTTTGTACAAATACGTGATATTTTCTTCTTCGTGATGCGGCGCGTGGGTTCCGATCGTACGTAAAAATTTATTCTTTGCAGTACGCTGTAATTGGCGAGGATTACTCATCGCAAAGCCCGCGTTTGTTGTGCCTTTCATGGCTAAACTCAAACTATCATCTACTTCCAGCGCGTGATAGCTCGTATCACAAGCGCTACAGTTGCTATCCAAGTAACGCCCTAACCAACCTGTACTGAGGTATTCGTTGCTATTACTCGCCGTATGCCAAATATCCATTGACCGAAAATGTGAGCGATCTGGATTTGGATAACCTACGCTATTAATGACAGACATCAAACCTTCATCGTATAAACTACGCAACGGAGCCAAAGCTTTATTAAATCCCAACTCATCGTCAACTTTCAATATTTCATTTTGCTTCAACGCTAACGTCGGTCGCAATTTAAAATAAAGGTCATTCCGATGTGGAACAATTGTATTTAAGCCATCGTTACCACCAGAAAGTTGTACGATGACTAAGTTTTTTCCTGAGCGACTTCCCCCGATTAAAGGTGCGGAAAAAGCTTTCAAAAAAGCGGGCACCATCAGCGCACTCGAAGCTAATCCAGTTGATTTTAGAAACTTCCTACGATCCATATTATTAAACTTAAAGAACTTGTTTTAAAAAAGAAACTTGAGTAGATCACTTAGCCACCCTGTAATCGCTTAACACAATTGATATTCTGGCAAGGACATCAACCACATCGTCAAAAGCTGAATGCGACTTTTGGGTGTAGTTCCAACTTCCACAAACGGTGAAATTTGCTTTTTCAAGGCTTTCACCTCAATGGGCAACAGGTATTTTCCAAGCGCCGCAAAAACTTCATCTTCTGGCAATTTGGCAAAAGAATCAACAATTGGCTCTAAATCAATCGTTGCTTTAATTTTATCCATGCGCTTATTACGCATCGAAGCTTCGAATTCTTCTTTCACTTTAAAATCCACTTCCGTAGCCATCATTAAATAAGTCACCATATTTAAGCGCAGCATTAAAGTGGAATTATCAATCCAGTTTTTGCCACCCGCCCAACCCGCTACATTTGGCGGTTTAAGTAAAATTTGTCCTAATGCTTTTTGGATAAATAAAACGGTGCGGGGTTCTTTGAAATCAACCTTTAAACTCCGCATAATACCGACTAGTAATTCAATCGGAGACTTAATTTTTGTCCCACGGTTAGATTGAAAGTAAAACCACTTGCTCGTAAAAATAGTCCGCATCAGTTTTTCGAGATCATAATTACTTTCGTAGAAAGCATTGGCTAAGCTCTTGATTCTCTTTTCGTCGGGAATGTCGTTGACAAAATAACGATAGATTTTTCTACAAATAAATTGAGCCGTAGCTTTTTGTTTGAGTACAATATCAATGATTGCTTCGCCATCAAAATTTCCAGTTTGCCCCATGAATTGTTTCGCTCCGAAATCGTGATGCTTTTCTCTAAAATAATATTTCCCGTCCTGATCAATATGCCAACCGGTAAATGCACGTGCCGCTTCTTTGATGTCTTTTTCTTGATAATTTCCACGACCAATAGTAAACAATTCTAAAAGTTCACGAGCGAAATTTTCGTTAGGACTTCTTTTCTTATTTTGTTGATTATTCAAAAACTTAATCATGGCAGGATCTTTCGCAATTGCCAAAACCAACGCCTTAAAATTACCCAATGCATGCGTTCGAATGGTATTCAATTGATTAATTGCAGTACTTCCATATTTAAAAACGCACGCAAAATGTCCGTGCCAAAACAAGGTCATTTTTTCTAGCAAGGCACTTGAGTCTGGTGCAGCCATTTTAGCAATCCAATTGAAGTTTTCGGTCTTCAACAATTCCTGCTGCCGCTCTCTAATCTTTTGCTTTTTTGCCTTAGACAATTTTTTTGACCGCTTCCGGTGACCTGCCTCCCAAGGAGTATTGGCTGCCACTTGACTGGCTTTCTTCGCTGCTGCAAAAAGCATATTTACGCACCGATCTACACTTAATCCTTGCTTTAATTCCCATTCCTCAGCCGTCAAACCAAATCCTGCACGCCAATATAAATGTTGTATGTTTTTACTATTTTCCATTTTATTTGAGCATTAAACGTAAGTCAAATAGACTTTAATGAATAGAGACACAATTCCTCACCATTGCTAGTGTCATTTGCCTTTTTAGACCTTCCGCTTGGCAAAAGGTTTAAAACATCCTGCGATTACCCTTACTCCATCGCAGCGAATAAGCAGCTTTACAACGAAGTAAATCCGTGATTTCTTGCCTGCTTATTTTATTCTCGCAAATAAGTATCCAAAGTTATTCACCACAGGAATAGACCTAATAATCAGTGGCAAAGCCATTCAAAACCCTGTCTTTCTAGCTGTTGTCCATTGATAATTTGTTGCTTTATCACAGATTTTCGCTATACGATTTGTTAAAGTTGTCATAAAATAAAACCCAATGTCTCCTAAACGAACAATCCTCCATGCATTAAAGTGCTAATCTTCTTATCTTGTATTTATTTCAAACAAACGACATTTCATGATCAGATCAATTAGTTTCATTTTGCTCGCTTTTTTATTGCAGAATACAACGATACAAGCACAAGGAATTGAATTTTTTCACGGAAGCTGGGAAGAAGCTTTAGCCGAAGCGAAGGCACAAGACAAGCCCATTTTTATTGATACGTATACTACTTGGTGTGGGCCTTGCAAACGTATGGCTAAAATGGTATTCACACAGCAAGCTGTCGGTGATTATTACAATGAAAATTTTGTCAACGTGAAGATAGATATGGAAAAGGCAGAAGGACTAAAATTCGGCAAAAAATATCCCGTATCCGCATTCCCTACCTTATATTTCATCGACAATAACGGTAAAGTATTACACAAAGTAAAAGGTGCACAACCTGCCGATAAGTTTGTCACGCTAGGAAAGTTTGTAACCAGTAAGATTGATAAAAGTAAAGATTTTGAGAAAGACTACGCGAATGGTAAACGAGATCCAGCATTTGTACTTGCTTACGTCAAAGCTTTGAATAAATCGGGTAAATCAAGCTTAAAAGTAGCCAATGACTACCTCAAGGAGCAAAAAGACTTAACGACGCCACAGAACCTTAATTTTATTTTGGCGGCAGCCACCGAAGCAGATTCTAGAATTTTCAATCTGCTCGTTAAACATCGAGAAGGAATAACGGCACTCAACGATGCAGCTTCGGTTGAACAAGTAATTGAAAGTGCTTGCCAAAAAACGGCAGCGAAAGCCATTGAATTTAAAAGTGAGGATTTGCATAAAGAAGCTAAGACGAAAATGAAGAAAAACCTTCCTAAAAAAGCTGCTACATTTGCCATGCACGCAGATTTAAAATTCTACCAAGCAACTGAAAATGCAAAAGCTTATTTGAAAGCGAGCAATCTTTTTGCTAAAAAAGAAGTTAAGAATAATGCCGCTAAACTCAACACCCTTGCGACGGACCTCTTCACTACCTTTACCGAGAACAAAAAAGCCCTAAAAAAAGCAGAACAATACGCCAAAAAAGCGACTGAGAATGGTGGTTTATTTGAGTATTACCAGACCTACGCTAGTATTTTATACGTCAATGGCAAAAATGATAAAGCCTTAGCAGCTGCTAAAAAAGCATTTGAGTTGACGGGTAAGGATAGAAATGCGAAAGATCACATCCTGCAATTGATTAAAAAAATTGAACAAAAACAAAAAGCGTAAATCTGCTTGGGCACAATTTTAGCTTAACCTATTCTATTGAAGTTGTTTGAAATACAACTTCAATATCACCTTATAAAAGATTGAATTAAGAAATATGAAAAATATCCTGTTCCTTTTTACCCTGATTAGCTTGACTGCGACTAGCGCAGTAGCACAAGATGGCGTTAGCTTTAGTAAAAACCTCAAGTGGAAAGAAATTTTGGCGAAAGCCGCTAGCGAAAATAAAGTTGTGTTTTTAGATGCCTACACGACTTGGTGTGGTCCTTGTAAAAAGATGACCCGAGATATTTTCCCACAAAAAGCCATAGGTGATTTGTTTAATGATAAGTTTGTAAACATCAAAATGGATATGGAAAAAGGGGAAGGTGTTGCGATTGCGGAGCAATACAATATCAAAGCTTATCCTACTTTACTATTCATTGCGGGAGATGGTTCTTTGGTACATCGAGCGGCCGGTTATCACACCGTGCCTCAATTATTAGATTTGGCAGACGTTGCCTTGAGTCCGGGGAAGAGTTTGTCTTCTTTGGAAAAAAAATACAACGAAGGTAACCGCGAGCCAGACTTTTTACACAGCTACGCCAAGGCACGTTGGGAAGCGATGGACGGCTCGCATGGTAAAATTGCGGACGAGTATTTAGCAACGCAAAAAGACTGGAGCACGACGGAAAATATGCGTTTCTTATTTACCTTTTTAGCAGATACGGATTCTAAAATGTTTGAATATTTAATCGCCAACAAAGCGCGCTTTGAAGAAATGTACGGTAAGCCGACCATCGCTGGAAGAGTTCAAGAATTGATTTATAATAAAATTTACGATAGCAAAGATGCTTCTGCTCTGGAACAAATTGACGTACTTTTTGCCAAAGCTTATCCTGAAGACGAAGCAAAAATCTTATCTGCTAATTTCCGTTTGATGTATTATCGACAAGCTGGTGATCGCGAAAACTACGCAAAATCTGCGGTTAAATTTTTCAAGAAATACAAAAAGAAAGCAACAACTGATCAGCTTAACGATGCAGCTTGGACGTTCTACGAAGTCATTGATAATAAGAAGCAATTAAAGCAAGCGGTACGGTGGGCAAAAGAATCCATCAAAAGAGAAAGTAATTACTACAACAATGATACTTTAGCAGCCCTTTATTACAAATTAGGAAAGAAGAAGAAAGCGCTAAAAACGGCGAACAAAGCCATTGTTTTAGCGAAAGAAAATAACCTAGATCACGCAGAAACAGATAACTTAATCACTAAGATTAACGAACTGTAAAGAGCTTTTCAAGCAAAAAAATCCCGCATTTCAATCATTGAAATGCGGGATTTTTTTTGTCTTTTAAACAAAAGCTTAGTCTTAATTTTTGTTATAAGGCTTACGATTAGGTTTAGTACCTTCTACCTTTCAATTTGAAAACCCTAGAGATATTAAAACCCATATAAATGTCACCATTCATCCAGTCGCCCGTCGTTTCACCGATGAATGCTTTTTCAATCATTGCTTGGGTATTCGTCAGGTGTAACTGAAAAACGTGACTTCCCGTGTTGATATCAAATCCGATTGCTAAGGCTCCTTTATTCACTTCGGGTAAAGCATTGGGTGCTTTAGGATAATATTCTACGACCAGACCCAGGTTTTTGGTTACTTGCCATTTTCCCGCTACCCCTAGGGTAAATAAGTCATTTTTAGCATCCGCATCGAAAACTAAATTATAATGAATAAAAGTTGGCATCAATTGAATTGAAAATTTTTCGCCTAACTTACGAGCAACCAATAATTGGTAGTTGAAAGACAATCTTCTAGCAAAGGTGGTATAATCATCTTGCCGCAAAGTATTAATTGCAATAGAACTTAAGCCCGTCAAAGTTACCCAACTTCCACCTTCTGCTTGTCGCAAAAACCGCATTTTCAAATAGCCATCGTAGTGTTTGCCATAAGAACTACGCCCTACACCGATGTTGATCCAATCTTTAAGTCCATATTCTAATCCAAAGCGAATTGTAGCTTGATCGAGACCGAATAATTCGTAAGCACCACCGTTGAGACTTCCAAAGCGGTGACTAATTAAAAAATCTAACTCGCCATTTCGATGCATTTCTACGGAGTGACCGTTGACTACTCGAGTACCTCTAAACGTACGATAAGCAAAATCGAAACCTGATGTCTGAGCGAAACCAGCACCAGCCATCAATAATACAAGGGCAATAATCATTAATTTTTTCATTCGATAACGGGGGTTTTCTGTACTATTTTAATATTTATCAAAGATTCATTTTTAGCATCATGCTGTGACTTACTTTGCTTGCTGCTCGATATAAGCACGAAGATCTTCTACTTGTTGTTTACTCATTCGCTCTAGCGGATAGTGTGGCATATAGGGTTTATGCCCAGGAATGGCATAAGTACCATACGCTATAATCTGATATAAAGAGAAATGCGTATCCTTGGTAATTTTACTTTTTAAGTGTTGAAAGGATTGTTTTTTATCATCGAGCAGATAGTGTGAGACACCTCCCGGTTGATGGCAAAATAAACAACTTAGTTCGTAGATATCTTTCCCACGGGCGGGATCGCCCGCTAAACCTTCATAGCCGGTGTGTTTACTTGGTGGTGGATCAAAGAAAGTTGCCGCAGATTTTTGGGCGTACTTACTTTTCAGCCAGTTGAGGGTCTTTCTAGTATCTCCCCGTTGCACCATTGCTTGATTTAATTCCGTCATTTCTTCCGAAGATAAATTCAAGTCTCCCAAGGTAAATTGTAAGCTCCAATAATATGCTAGTACGGATTCGACTTCCCAATCTTTCATTTTGCGACCTTGTGCACATTCTACGGCACAAAGTTGGATGGCGTTGCGAAGATCTTCGTGTGCCTCTCCTATTTTTTCTTCTCCGTATTTTTTTACGTAATCATCATTGTACCAACTTTCACGGTTGACGATACCTTTGAAAGTACTGCCTTGTAAGAAAGGAATTCCTTTGGCTTTTACGTAGGGTAATCTTGTTTCTGGATCACTGACCGTTAAGTCTGGATCTTCTTGTTCAACGTTGTGGCAGGTCGTACACATATAATACTTGCTAACGCGCCGACTCCGTTTGCCCATGCGGTGGGTTCTTCCTTCTTTAATAATTTCTTCGCCTTGCTTGATTTGCTCGGGCGTACCTTGAAGGTAATGTTTAGGTTTCGCTTCTCCCAAGGCAAAAAGCACATCGTATAAATTATCCTCACTATTCCATTGTTTGGCAGGTGTATTGGTTACCATACTCAATAATAAGAACATCCCCAAAAGGGAACTAATCGCTAAGCTGATTTTCATAAAAAAGGATATTTTTAGTATTCGTCTCCAATTTAAGATTAAATTAGGAAAAAACCCGTAATATATTACCGCTAAGTTCTGTCTGATACGTACGTATTCCTTTTGATCCGTTACTATTTAAGCCATTCCCTTGTTGATCAAACCGAGCGCCGTGTGCAGTACAATAAAATTCATTATTTTTAAAAGTCACTTCTACCAAATCATTATGACTACAAATTTGGGTCGCTGCAACGTAAGCACCATTATTATTCTTGGCAACCACAACGCTGGTTTGGATGAGGTAGCCGCCATTTTGTAATAGACTTGAATTGGCTGGCGCATCAAGGTCCAAGGTAAAATCAATATTATCTAAAGCCGCATTATCCTTTGTACAACTTCCTAGACAAGTTGAAGTCAATACGAAGGCAGCTCCGATCCCTAATTTCGATAAAAATTCTTTCCTTTTCATAATTAAAGCATTTTGAGTGATGGCTCCAAAATTATCGTTCGTGGAGTAATGATTTTGCCAGATTGCAGCGTACATCTTAAAAATAATATTTCTTTTGAAGGACTCCTTCTTTCAGACAGAAGAGATCAGCCTATCCTACTTAAAATACTTCTTTGTTAAAGTGATCCGCAGGTGAAGCACTCCAATTTACTAAACGATAGGACAAAGTAACGTATTCCCACACAAAAGTATTTCTTTGGGCACTATTTTATGATGTCAACAAAAACAATTATTAAAAATAAAAGTCCTTTTTATAAAACCTAAAGTATTAACTATCAATTTTTTACAAAAAATAAAGCCATTATAAAAAATACGTATTTTTATTTTTCTAGTTTGTCCAGTTCCTACATTTGCGCTTATGTTTGTGGAGATATTAGTTTTATCTCGATTCATTTTTTCCTTCTTCCCGATAAAACTAGATTGTTAAGAAAACTCAAAAAGCTATGTTTTACAAAATTATGAAATCAATTTTCAAGTTGGCGATTAAAATTTATTTTAAAAAAATTTATACAACCAATTTAGAAACCATTCCTCAAAACCGACCTTTAGTTTTTGTTGCTAACCATCAAAGTGCCTTTATGGATGCCATTCTTTTAGCCTGTGTCTTGGATGTTCCGTTGCATTTTTTGTCACGGGGCGAAGCCTTCAACACCCCTTTTCGCCGTTGGATTCTAGCTAAATTGAATATGAATCCGATCTATCGCCGTGCCTTTACCCCAAAATTAACCCACAAAAATCCGGCATTAATTGAAGCTTATCAACAAATGCTTATCGAAAAAAAAGCCATGCTGATTTTTCCGGAAGGCATCAGTAAAACAGCCTATCGAATGCGCCCCGTCAAAAAAGGAACTGCACGCATTGTAATGGGCGCGGAAGCCGCTTCGAGCTACACCTTGGATACTCAGCTGATTCCGATTGGTCTGAACTATAGTAATCCCCATAAATTTCGTAGTGAAGTATATATTAATATAGGTGCAGCCATTCCTACTCAAGCCTACGCGGACTTGCATCGCACCCAACCCGCAAAAGCCGTTAACCTATTGACAAAACGCATTGAAAAAGAAATTGCAGACCGAACCATCATCATTAAAGAAGAACAACTTGAAACCCTAATTTTTGACATTGAATCTCTTTATAAAGAAGAGTTACATCAATTCAAAGTTGCGGGCAATTATACGAAGGAAGTGGATTTTAATACACGAAAAAAAATCATTGATGCGGTACATTATTTCCACGAAAAATTTCCAGAAAAATTAGAAATTATTCGCTTGCGGATGCGCTACTACCAACAATCGCTACGCTTGTACAAAATCAAAGATCAATGGCTGCAGAATCAAACCCATCGGCACGATTTGCAACGCACCTTGCCTTTATTTTTTTACCTCATGGCAGCTCCTATTTTTCTGTACGGTTTCCTGAGCAACTATATATTATACCGCTTGCCTAAGATTTTAGCGAATCGATTAACCCCTAGGGCAGATTTCTACGGTTCGATGCTATTAACTTTCGGAGTACTGTGCTTTCTTCTTTTTTACCCTGGACAAATTCTATGCTTTGCGTATTGGACACAATCTATTTTTGCGACCGCTATTTACGCTTTGTCCTTACCGACTAGCGGATGGTTTGCGCTCAAATATTACCAGCGATATCAAGAAGATCAGCAACGTTGGAAAAAACTCGTTGCCATCCGAGAACAAGCGGAAACGATTCAAGTGATTCAGCGGCAGCGTAAAAAATTAATCTTTTTATTTAGAAAAGCGAAACAAGCGTACCTACTTGCTAGTTAAACACCTTCATACCTCGTCGTAATAAAAGCTAAAGGTCTATTTCTAATAAAACGGGGCAATGATCCGAATGCACAGCATCTTTAAGTTGTTGTGCATTTTTTATTTTATCCTGTAGCGTATTTGCAACAGATTGATAATCAATCCGCCAACCTTTGTCTTTGCCTCGAGAACCAGCGCGATAACTCCACCAGCTATAAGCCTTTTCTTCTGGATGAATAAATCGGAAAGCATCCGTAAAACCGCTGGCCAACCAATCGGTCATCCAAGCACGTTCTTCCGGTCGGTAGCCCGATGGATTATCTTTACGAGCAGGATTGTGGATATCCAATTCGGTATGAACGATATTATAATCTCCGACGACGATCAAGTTAGGTCGCTCTTTGCGCAATACCTTAACCCACTCGAAGAAATCTGCCAAAAACTCCATTTTAAATGCTTGGCGCAAATCACCACTTGAGCCAGAAGGAAAATAGCAATTCAAGATCGTCCAATCTCCATAATCCGCACGGATGACTCTTCCCTCTCGGTCGTATTTTTCAATTCCACAACCCACGACCACTTGATCTGGCGCAACTTTCGAAAAAATAGCAACACCACTGTAGCCTTTTTTCTCCGCAGAATGCCAATAATGTTGGTAACCTAATGCTTCGATCATTTCGACGGGCGCCTGTTCTTGCATAGCTTTCGTCTCTTGCAAACAGACGATATCGTACTGACCAGCCTCTATCCAATCTAAGAATCCTTTCTTTACGGCGGCTCGAATACCGTTGACATTGTAGGAAATAATTTTTAGTGCCATATTGATTTTAACTTTTGAAAGACGTTGTGTTGTTAAGCTTGTCTTCATTTTAATCTCCTCAACGCTCTACTTTTAAACAAGCCTTTACAGCGCGCCAAAGGTAATCATTTTTAGAATGATTTATTCAACTAACCCAAAACTAAAAAGCATGCCTAAATGATTAGACATGCCTTCCTTTTTATTTGGTTAGTTAGTTTCTATTTTACAAAGAGAAGTAGTCGATTTTTCTAATCTTATTTTTTAAAATCCCTTTAATGTCATAGATAAAAGCATTCCAGCAAGTCATCTGAAGATAATCTAGTTCTTCCAAATTTTGGTATTCATCGTGACTTACTGCAACGACGACTGCGTCATAATTATTCGTTGGATTGGGTGTGAGCTCAATCCCACAGTGCATTCTTAATTCCTTAGGACTAGCGAGTGGATCGACGACATCTACCTTACAACCTAAGCGTTGTAATTCTTTGACTAAATCTACTGCTTTAGAATTACGAATATCAGTTACATTTTCTTTGAAAGTAATTCCTTGGACTAAAACCCGGCAATCCATCAGGTTTCTGTTTCGTTTATAGAGTTCCGCTACGATTCTTTGCGCAATTTTAGCGGGCATTCCATCATTAACCGTTCTACCCGCAGAAATCAAAATCGGATTATGCCCCGTTTTAATTGCTTTTTGAATTAAGTAATAAGGATCAACTCCGATGCAATGTCCCCCAACTAATCCTGGATAAAAATTGAGGAAATTCCATTTTGTTCCCGCAGCTTTGAGTACTTCGTAGGTATTGATACCAAGTTTATCAAAAATTTGTGACAACTCATTCATCAAAGCAATATTGACATCTCGTTGGGTATTTTCAATAATCTTAGCCGCTTCTGCTACTTTGATCGTCGGTGCTTGGTAAACCCCCGCGGTAATAATCTGACCGTATACCTTTGCAATTACTTCCGTAGCGGCAGCATCACTTCCTGAAACAAGTTTTACAATTTTATCAATCGTGTTTTTCTTATCTCCGGGGTTGATTCGTTCCGGCGAATATCCTACTTTAAAATCTTCGTTAAGCATCAAACCCGAAACTTCTTCCAAAATCTTCACACAAACCTCTTCGGTACAACCTGGATATACCGTAGATTCAAAAACTACGTAATCTCCCTTTTTCAATACTTTAGCGACGCAGGTTGTTGCACTTTTCAACGCTTTAAGATCAGGTTGTTTATATTGATCAATTGGCGTAGGGACTGCTACTACAAAAAATTTGGCAGCTTTGATGGCTTCCATATTGTGCGTATACTGAATATCTTTATTATCAAAAGCATGCGCTTCAATCTCTCCCGCAGGATCGATTCCTGCTTGCATCATTTTAATTTTTTGAGCATTGATATCAAAACCAATGACTCGGAAGTTTTTGGCAAACTCATGAGCTACGGGCAAGCCTACATAACCTAAACCGATGACCGCCAACTGTGCAGTTTTTTGATTTAATTGACTAAAAATATCAGCTTGTTGAGTCGTATCTATAGAATGGTCAGAAGAAGATGTGTTTTTGTTGAAAGTTAGATTCATGGTAGAAGTATTTAGATAGATGGATTGAAATAAAGCTAAAACGGGGAAGTAAATAAGTACTAACAACATTGATTGACAGTAGTAGCCAAACTAGCGGTGCAACAACGTTTCGTATATTTTTATCATGAACCTAAGTAGGAGAAATAATCGCGGGAGTGTACGGGGTGAGTACTTTTTTCTCAACAAAAAGGATTCCAGTTTAAGAAAAAACAAACCACGTAGGACTTTTGTAGGGTAATACTCAGCCTGCTTTTGCTGCTTTCAGTTGCGTTGAACGAACGACTACGTGTACACATAAGATTAATTCCTTAGTCATTCTAGGCTAACAATCAAGTGATTCTTTTTAAAGATTAGTAAAAAAGCACTTGCGAAGGGAATTCATTATTTTTTTTGCAAAAAAGTTATGACTTGTTAGATAATTTCTGGAAGCTTTAGAATATTAGTAAAATTTTCTATATATTTAAGAACGGTTTACTTGAGGTTGTGAGAAAATGAATTTGTAATCGATATGATTTTGAAGGAGTATCGCTGTTCTATTCACACAACTTCCAACCAAAGCGAACTTCGTTGCCTAGTTAACTTCACCTTGCGAATCTATTTTGTGAGATTCGTACAAATTTATATGAAGAAGTTGTTTTAACATAGTTTAACATAGACCGAAGCCCGATAATTGAAGTATTGCCATTCTGTATTTCAATTTCGGTTGCCAAGATCACGTCAGAACAACTTCAAGGTGAAAGCGTCCAAAAAACAAAATGATTTCTCTACGTACTGTGATCTTCCGCATCACCAGTAACAGCTATTTTTTACTCTATTTCATTTTGCTTGGGCGATTTTCAGGTTTTTAACTATTTGAAAATTCACTTAACTTAATGAAGTACCCAGCGACTCTTTTCTCTATTGCGGGCATCAGCAATTATCCAGTTTCCTCTACGCAAGAGTCACAGGTGATTGAGCGATTCAACCTTGGTACGTTGACGGCGGTGGTTGAGCGTTCCGATACAAAAAACACTTTCCCATTACTCCTATCAAATGCGCATACCCTCTCTGCAACGGGCAAAGATTTATACACTATTCCACCGAGCGATCAAACTCAATTCTTGCATTTTACTCACCAAGCACTGCAACGGATCGGAGCCATTACCGACATTAGTTATCTAGGTAATTTCCCTTATACTTATCCAAATAACTGGGAACAAAGTTATTATGTTGATGCGCAACTTAGCCAAGCTACCGTAACGCAAGAAGCCTTAGCAAGGATGAACCTATTGCACCAACCGCAACAAAAAGTACAAACACTAGAAAATTTATCGGCCTATGATTTGCCGAAAGGCAGCAATTATTACGTCCATAAGGTTGGCTATACAACAGGATATACCGTTGGAAAAGTTATTGAAACGCATACTAGCGTATTTTTAAAATCCGCAACAGTTTGTGCCAATGTTATCCTGATTCAAGGCTGGAATCCTAGCACTAAGCGCAAGCATATCTTTGCGCAACGGGGAGATTCTGGTGCACTCATTTATAACCATAAGAAAAATGTAATCGGTCAGCTTTGGGGCATTAGCACCACAGATCCTACGTTAGCTTATGCTTCTCATATTCGTCCCGTTTTAGCGGCGGTTGAAGCCCGTCTTATTTATTAAAAATCCTTTAAGCAATAATTAAGGAATGAAAAAGCAAAAAGAATTATCACAATTGTACGAAGCAGGAAAGAAAGAACTCCTGAAAATACCCGGTGTCCTTGGCGTCGGATTTGGGTGCAAAGAAACTGCGGGAACGACGACTGATACTACAGCATTCAGGATTTACGTCAAAGAAAAGCGAGCGCCTTCAAGTTTATCGCCCGAAGAACAAATTCCTTCCCATTACGGCGGTATTCCTACCGATGTAATTAAAATACCAACGTGTAAGGCAGATCATTGTCAAGACCTTGGTAATTCTAATAAAGTAATCGGTGGAATTAGCATTTCCAATCTCAATGATTATATGGAAGTCTATCAAAGTACAGAACCGAGCCTGGTAGAATATCAATTTGGTTCCATTGCTTGCATCGCCACTATTGATAATAATGACGACCTTAACAAGTATACTTTCCTTACCAATCGACATGTAATCGCTGCGCAAGGAGGCCAAAATGGTGATACCATTTACAATCCTGCCATTGCCCTCAATGCTGCCAACCAACCAACCGTTGCCCTTTATGAAGAAGGTGATGAAGAGAATAGAGATAAAGTTGGATTACCGATTTCTTTAAACGCTATCGGTACGGTTTGGGATCATGGTATTCACGAGAATTATCCTTACGAACACGAAGGTCAAGTAGAAAAGCCTTACTTCATTGATTGTGCCGCCGTAAAAATTGATACCTGTATTTCTAGTTGGTGCAAAACCAATTGTGGCACCAACTTCAAAAACGAAATTAAAGGCCTTGCTATTGATGGTCAGAATGATATTGTCGGTATTAAGCATATTACAGCAGCGGACGAACAAACCCCCGTTTTTAAGGTTGGTCGTACCACGGGACGAACCGTTGGTAAAATTGTAGATTATGATGGCATGGCTGAGTTTCCAGACTTTGCGGGCGTAGGAACTTGTAGGAATATTATTATTGTAGAAATAACAGAACCTAATTGCAACGGAGAATTTAAATTTTCAGACTCCGGAGATTCGGGCTCCGCTTATATCAATGGAGAAAGAGAAATTATCGGTGTACATTTTGGACACAGCAAAGACAATCGGCGACAGTCTTTCGGAGGTTACATTTACCCAATCATGCATAAACTGGGCGTCACTCCCATTACAAGCAACAATGCAGATCAAGTTCAAGATGCGCGGCAAGAAGCACCAGCACTCCTCACTAGCGAACAAGGTTCGAATGCTTACTTCAGTCATTTAAAGTTACAATTACGACAAGATGCTGCAGGTAAAGCCTTAATGGAAGCCGTAGAAACCTATCGTTCCGAAGTCACCGGACACGTGAATCATACGCGTGCCGTTACCGTTGCGTGGCACCGAAACAAAGGTCCAATTTTTCTGCAACATTGTTTAAAAAGCAGTCGGGACTCGACATATTTTTTACCCAAAGAAATTGAGGGTGTTTCCTTTGTAACTTTAATTAATAAGATGATTGAAGTTCTCAAAAAAGAAGGCACTTATGCACTCTCGAAAACTATTTTAAAATACGAAAAAAATCTACGCGCAAGTATCTCAGACGACTTACGACTGGAAGACTTCATTAGCAATTTTATCCGTGTTTCTAAAACCAATTCTTTAACTCCTAACCCTAAATAAAGTTATGGCTGTTGACGATCAAATTTATGAAATCTACCAAGTAGGAAGAGCGCAACTCATCAAAAACGACAACGTCATTGATGTAGGTTTTGGGGCGAAGGAAGTAGCGGGGGAACTCACTACGGAATGGGCTTTTCGGGTATATGTACACGAGAAAAAATCCTTGGAAGAATTATCTCCCGAAGAACGTATTCCGGAAATTTTATTGGGATACAAAACCGATATTTTACTACTAGGCGATCCCGTTCGTGCTTGTGAAGATATGAAAGCTTACACCGATTATGTTCGGGGTGGCATCGCGATTAGTAACTTGATTGATTATCGTAAAAAGTTAAACCAAAGTAGGAACAACCCTGGAGTTCCATTTAATTTTGACTTGAAGCTTGGAACCTTAGGGTGCTTAGCAACTATTGATGGTGATACTTCCAAGAATAATATTGCAGCGCTCACAAACTACCATGTAATAGCACCAGATAATGCAAAAGCGGGTAGTAGTATTTTTAATCCTAGACGAAAAAAGAATGCAGCGGGTACAGCTGTCGAATTAACCTACGATCACAGAATTGGTAAAATATTAAAACTTGGAAAGGAGGAAAACCACAACTACGCTTATCCAAGTGAACAAGCTAAACCTTATTATATCGACTGCGCCTCCATCAAAATTAATACTTGTATTTCGAGTAAGTGTGACTGTAACTGTGGTACAAATTTCAAAAATGAAATTCGAATTTTAAACCTAGACCAAAAAAATAACCTTACTGGAATCGCAAGAATTAATATCGCTGACGCCAATCCCGCAGCTCCAACGGCTGTTTATAAGGTGGGTTATCGAACTGGAAAAAGTGTTGGTAAAATTGTAGATGCTTTTTATCCAGCAAGAACAATTGACGGTGTTGTAGTTAATGGAAAAAACATCATCAAAATTAAAGCTACAGGACTTAATAGTTGTAAGAAAATGGAATTTGCAAAAAGTGGAGATTCTGGATCTGTAGTCGTTAATGCACAACGACAAGTGGTCGGATTAGTTATGGCAGAGGATGGTCAAGATCCTACCATTACCTATGCCTGCCACATTCATCCTGTCATGGATTATTTAAAGATAACTCCAATTACTTCCGACAATGCTGGTAATCAAGCCCAAAGTGGTAGTCGAAATAGTGCCGCTACGATTATCAATTCTACTGAAAACGACAATACTTACCTAGAAAGCTTACAACGACAACTTAGTAGTTTTCCGCAAGGTAGTGCCTTACTGGATTTTGTGGAGGAACACCGCTTCGAGGTTAGTACACTCGTTAATGACAAGCGCCCAGTAACACTCGCTTGGCATCGTCATAAAGGACCAACTTATTTAGCTCATTTCTTACGGAGTAGTCGTGATCCAAAACATAAAATCCCTACTAAGATTACTGGCATATACTGTTCTGACTTACTTAAAAAAATGGGCGCAGTTTTGAGCGAACACGGAAGCCCTGCACTTCAGCAAGCGATCGCGAAACACGCTCCTGCATTATACGATATTCCTAATCGAGTTTGTAGATTAGAAGATTTCATTTTCCAATATAAAGCCGCTACGCATGGATAATACTGCTGGTACCATAGAATTAATACTCCTAGAGTTGAGTAAGTTGCTGCAGCCACTAACCAATGAGTTATCCCCAAGTCAAGCGGAAGTTTTTTTTGGAGAAATTGGTTTAAACCTAACGCCTGCTCAGGTTAATACTTTAGCCAACTCCATGCAAACGACGGTCACTCACGTACAAAATAGTTTGGCACAAACTAATAGCTTGGTGACACACATTGCAGCAGAAGATTACGGCGCCATTGCAGAAACGAGTATCCAGTTGATCCAATCGATCAAACAGGCGATAGAAAGTTTCCCAAGCTTAGCGACAACCATTGACGGCCTCAACGCGGGCATTCCGCAAGCAGTGATTGACAAAATTCCTAAAAGAATATTTGATGCCCTACTCTATCGCTATCTTGGACAGCTGCAAGGCATTAATGAGTTTCTGAAGTTGTTTACTATTCTACAACAAACTAACTTAGCCCTTAATCCTGATGACCCTCCAATTCTACTGAGTAGTTTTCAGTTTGATCACATCGGTGATTTGTTTACCAATCCTCGTCAAGTTTTACAACAAGCATATGGTTGGGGCGCCAATGGTTTTGATGGAACGCAGCTTTTCCCTGCCCTCGAAGCGGTTTTGAACGCACTCAATATTCCTGCATTTTATGATGACAATGGTACACCATATTTAGACCTCGTTTTATTAGCTTTAAAAGCTGACGCTACGAGTAGCCCTCCAGGTTTAGCCGCTACTTTACGATCAGGAATTAGTACTGGAGAGATTCGACTGGTAGAAGAGGACGATTGGTATATTGACTTAGACTTAAGTTTTTTGCTACCTTTTGATGCGAAGCTGCTCATTTCTCCACAAGGAAATTTTGATTTGATTACCGCAATGGGAACGACCGGTGGTGCGCTTGATTTAAGTTTTACCGCGGATCGTTCTGATCAAGACGAAAAGTTTATTCTCTTAGGACAAGTTGGTGGTAGTCGTTTAGAAATTGGCAAGCTTGCCATTGGAACAGGAGTGGAATTAAGCTGGGATCCAATTGCAAAAGAAGGCTCGGGGAAGTTTAAAATTTCGGGAGCCCTTACCCAAGGAAAAGTCAAAATTGATTTTAGCGAAGGAGATGGATTTCTAAAAAACATTCTGGGCAACCTTAACTTGGAATCTAACTTCGATTTAGGTTTTGATTACCAAAGTGAAAACGGTTTAGTTTTCCACGGAAGTGGCGCACTAGAAATTGAACTACCCTTGCATCTCGACTTAGGCGTGATCGAAGTAGATGCACTTCGGCTTTCGCTAGGCATTGATCAAGGAGAATTTCCCGTAGATATTGGCACTAATATTAAAGCGAAACTAGGACCACTTAATGCCGTGGTGGAAGATATTGGAATGCGGGCAAACTTTTCTTTTCCTGAGAATGACGCTGGTAATTTGGGTCCTGTAAATTTAGGTATTGGCTTTAAGCCACCAAATGGTGTTGGACTTTCGCTCGACGCGGGAGTACTTAAAGGTGGTGGTTATCTCTTTTTCGATTACGACCGTGAAGAATATGCGGGAGCGTTGGAATTGGTTTTTAGTGAATGGATTGCCATCAAAGCGATTGGTTTAGTGACCACCAAAATGCCCGATGGTTCGAAAGGCTTTTCACTCCTTATTATTTTAACGGTAGGTTTTGGTTCGGGTATTCAATTGGGCTTTGGATTTACTTTGCTGAAAGTCGGTGGTCTGCTAGGTTTGAACCGGACCGTCAATATTGATGCTTTGTCACAAGGCATTACGACGGGCGCTATCGAAAGCGTTATGTTCCCAGAAAACATCGTGGAAAATGCGCCACGAATCATTAGTGATTTACGGAGTTTCTTTCCGCCACAGGAAGGTGTATTCCTAATTGGCCCGATGATAGAAATTGGTTACGGTACACCAACCTTACTCAGTTTATCCATGGGACTAATTTTAGAAATCCCACCGGGCAATATTACTATTTTAGGAATTTTAAAAACAAGTTTACCAGACGAACGTGCGGCGTTATTGGTCTTGCAAGTTAATTTTATTGGAAGGTTAGACTTTACCAAAAAGCACGCTTGGTTTTACGCATTCCTATTTGAATCCCGTGTTCTTTTCATCACCTTAGAAGGTGGCATGGGACTGTTAATCGACTGGGGAGATTCTTCAAATTTTGTCGTTAGTGTCGGAGGATTCCATCCGAGTTTCAATCCTCCACCTTTACCTTTTGATGAACCACCAAGAATTGCAGCGAACCTACTTAATCTTTCTGCGGCTAAGGTTCGACTCGAAGCTTACTTTGCCGTTACGTCTAATACGGTGCAATTTGGTGCCCGCGTAGAGCTTTTCTTCGGCGTTAGTGCATTCAATATTGATGGTCATTTAGCTTTTGATGCATTATTCCAATTTTCTCCATTTTATTTTATTTTCCAAATATCCGTTAAACTTGCGGTGAAGGTATTTGGTTTCGGTTTATTTAGTGTTCACATCAGTGGTGCATTGGAAGGTCCTACGCCTTGGAGAATCAAAGGAAAGGGTCGCCTTAAGATCTGTTGGTTTATCAAAATTTCGGTGCCTATTGATATCACTTGGGGAGATCAAAAAGATACAGAATTGCCGCCTATTGAAGTTATGCCATTGCTGGTACAAGAAATAGAAACCCAAAGTAATTGGCAAGCCTTTCTTCCCAAAGGAAAAAGTATTCTCGTCTCTTTACGAGCGTTAGACGACAGTGATAGCGATACACTTGTCTTACATCCCGTTGGACATTTGCGCATTAGTCAGCGAAAAGTACCTTTAGGTTTGAAGCTAGAAAAATTTGGTAATCAAAAACCGAGTGATGCTAATGTTTTAGATTTTGATTTTGCTGCCAATGCTGAACTTAGTGTTTTGGATACGGTAGAAGAAAAATTTGCGATGGCTCAATTCAAAGAAATTGACGATAGCAAAAAATTATCCTTACCCGCTTTTGAACCACAAACCGCCGGAGTTGACTTTTCGGTATCTGGCGATCAAGTTCGCACGGGAAAAGCAGTTAAAAGAATTATTCGTTACGAAACGGTCATTATTGATAATAATTTTAAAAGATTTATCATCAACGTTTATCAATTTCTGGTACAAGGTTTTGTAAATATGTATGCCGTTTTATTTAGTCATTTCTTGAAAGGAAATTCAGTAGCGAAATCAAGTATTTCTAAAAACTACAAAGATCAACTCCAACCTGAAAAAGAAAATATTCAAATCAACCCTGACCTCTATACGGTAGCCAATATCAAAAACAATAAAGCACTTGATGCAAGCACCACCACTTTCACGAGTAAAGCCAAAGCACAAGATTATTTACAACAACAACTTGCGCAAAATCCCGCACTAACGGATAGTATACATGTTATTCCTAACACCGAAGTCAATACCGCCGCATGAATAAACTAGCAACCTATACTTTTCTGCCTTGGCTTCGGCTCGGCATTGCCAACAAAATTAATGGACAGCAAGGCATCCGGGCAACAATCCCGATTGATGTTCCTCTAAAGGGTACGCTTGATGGTCAAGCTATGACGGCAGCTCCAGCTCCTATCCATAAAGATATCCAAATTTACGGCCCGGGAGACATCATCGGCATTGATAAAAAAACAATTATCAAAAATGAACCTCGAAATTGGATTACGAATTTTGAGCCAAACTACCTCCCTTATATTGATTTTTATGATGAGGACTTTCCTTGGCGTTATAGTCCAGTAGTGCCCGACACCACCTTGCACCGACTCCAACCTTGGATGATGTTGGTCGTTCTAAAAGAAAGTGAATTTGAAGATGGAAAACTAATCAAAGATAAACCTTTAGCTTTTCTAACCATAGATCAAGCAGGACAAGTTTTACCCGACCCAACGAATGCTTGGGCTTGGGCACACATCCAAATCAACCAAGACTTATTAGCTACCGATGAATTTAGTTCGACTGATATTCCCAAGCTACAAAAAGACTTGGAGCAGCTACTTGATGACAATCCCGACTTAGCTTATTCTCGACTAGTTTGTCCGAGAAAACTAAGTCCCAACGAAAGTTACCATGCCTTTCTCGTTCCCATTTTTGAAACAGGAAGACTCGCTGGCTTGGGATTGGATCCTAGTACCGCTAGCGATGCACAGGCGATGGCTTGGGACGCGGCAACACCAAGTATCCAACTACCTTATTATCATCGTTGGTATTTTCGGACGGGAAACGTTGGAGACTTTGAATATCTCGTACGACTGTTAGAAGCTAAACCCGTTGATCAGCGAGTAGGCAGAAGAGACATGGATGTACAAACCCCTGGCGCTAACCTTCCTGGGATTAACGACGCTGATCTTTCTGGTATTTTAAAACTCGGTGGTGCCTTACAAATTCCTCAAACGGCTTATACCCCCGCGGAGTTGTTGGAAGTTAAAAAGTATGACAATTGGGCAACTCCACCAGAAGGCATTTATCCCCATCCTTTTCAAGATCAACTGGCGCAATTCATTAACCTCAGCGATGCGTACAGCGAGAAGGATGCAGCCACTGCAAACCAAGAAACCACACTGAGTCCACCCATTAGTAATAATCCTGACCCACTCATTACCGCTCCCTTATACGGGCAATGGCACGCAATGACTCAGCGCTTATTAACCAAACGCGACGGTAGTGATTTGAACCCTAATCGCAACTGGATACAAGAACTCAACCTTGATCCTCGCTGGCGTGCCACTGCTGGTTTTGGAACAAAAGTCGTACAAGAGAATCAAGAAACTTATATGAATGGCGCGTGGGAACAAATTGGAGAAGTCCTAGAAGCCAACCGTAGGATTCGATTGGCGCAGCTAGCAAAAGAAACTTCCCTCGTTTGGTATTATGTACACCTTCAGCCCATTTTACTAAGCAACCCTAATCGCTGGCTGAGTTTTTCTGCTCCGATGCACAAGCGTATCGTTGCCGAAAACTTATTGCAAGATCCCGCGATCGTCGGAAGTCCCGCAGCAGCAGAAAAGCTAAGCCTTTTTTATCAAATTGAACAAAGTAATATTCCAAATGTACTACAAGCACCTGCTACTAGAAAACTCTTACGACCAAGAGGAAGGTTGGTTCAAAAGCTACCATTCAACGAAACGATTCGACCGGATAATTTATTAGAGCGTGTGAATAGTGGGGAAGTTAGTGCTGCGCCACCGAAAGTAAAACCCGAAAAATTACCTGTCATTGATGACTTAGCCGAAACATTAAAACCTACACAGATTCCTGATTTTGTAGTGCCCCTTTTAGCCAAGTATCCTTGGATAAAAGGGATATTGTTAATCTTAGCGTTGATTTTTTTAATCTTATTTCTTTTATTTCCCAAACCAATTCTACTAATCGTTGCCGTCGTATTAGTTGCTATTTTTATTTTGTTACAACGGTGGTTAAAACAAATTGCAGCAGCGGAGTCTATCAAAGAAGATCAACAAACACCAGAAGCGGTAGACAATTTACCGAATAGTCCTGATTTTGAGTTATCCAACCCTGGTGATCCTTTTCGACCAAGTAGTGGTAATACAGATAGCGAAGAAGCTACCCGCTTTAAAGACGCTTTGCGTGATGTAAATGAACTCATCGAAGAAAGTACGGAGAAAGGGAAACCTGTCAAACGGTATCCTCTTGATATTAAGAAAGCAGGCGAATTAGTCTTCCAGCAAATTAACCCAAGCTTTACGATACCTAAAAGAACCTTGGTACAACTTACCATTCCTCCGCGAATTGCTAGTTTACAAGTTGAACGTTTTGTCGAAGCGATGGCTTATCCAGAGTTTGATATTCCAATGTATAAACCTCTGGCGGAAACTTCGGCAGAATTATTTTTACCTAATATCAATTACATTGCGCAAAATAGCATTTCCCTTTTAGAAACCAACCAGAAATTTATTGAAGCATATATGGTAGGCCTAAATCATGAATTTGCACGTGAGTTGCTTTGGCGAGAATATCCTACCGATCAACGGGGAAGTTATTTCCGACAATTCTGGGAAGCTAGTAGTTTTTTACAAACGGAAGTACTTACTAAAGCTCAAGTCATTGCCAAATTGCAACAGCTTCCAGCCCTACGATATTGGATTGATAAAATAGAAGAAGCTACGGGCGAAGCAGCTACCCAAATTTTAAATGAAGCACGTACTCGTTTGACTAAAGAGCAACTAAGGGATATTCCTAGTTTGCACCAATGGTCGAAATTTAGTCAACTAGGAGATCATGATCATCGAGCTAGCGCGGGAGAAGATAAGGAAGAAGTCGTTTTGGTCATTCGAGGAGAGTTATTAAAAAAATATCCGACGGCAGTTATCTATGCGCACAAAGCTGCGTGGAATTATAAAAAAGATGACGATGACAATTTTATCTTAGATGATAATAATCAAAAGATTATTGATCCGGATCAAGAACGCGTTTTAGTAGCCTTGGCAGATCCAGATCAACCAACGCGAGCAGAAATTAAAACGCCTTTATACGAAGCCAAAGTTGATCCCGACATTTACTTTTTTGGATTTGACCTTACCAGTTGTGTAGCCAAAGGTGGCACCGGAAAAGCATCCGTTGCGGTCGACCCTGTTTGTGCCACAGAAGGTATTCAGTGGGATGATCCAGGATGGTTTTTCATCATTAAGGAACGTCCCGGTGAGCCCCGTTTTGGATTAGATGTAGAAGATGGAACTGTCGGTGTCGCAGATGTTAAAGTTTGGAATGATTTAAGTTGGGCACACGTTACTCCCGCAGTTCCGCAAGATGGATTCCTTCAGCTCAATAATGATACACAAACCATTGCGCTAACCGAAGTGCCCACCGGAACCGAAGCAGAAAAAGCAGTACAATTTGAAGAAGATAAATTTTTCAAATGGCACAAAGAGACTAACGCAGCAGAACTTGCTTACATTTTATATCAAGTGCCCGTTTTAGTCGGCGTACACGCCTCCGAAATGTTACCCAAAACTTAACCCGTTTGCTTTATTAAATTGACCAAGGAAAACTAGATTCATATGCCCGACTTTCATACTTTAAAAAACCAACTCATTGCGGCACGGAAAACGCAGGAAGAACAGCAACTGAAATTATTTCAGGCGAAAGAAAAATTGAATAAAGCAAAACGGCTGCAAGCGCAAAGCAAAAGAAAGACGAATGATGAAATCTCCATCGAAGGCGCTGTAAACAACCTGAGAGAAAATCAAACCCGTTTTGATGAAAGTCAAGTAGCAGCACGATTGCGTACCGCTGCTTTCGAGGCATTTACGGATCCACGCAGACATTTGCCGCAATGGAATGACCAATTCCCCATCTTACTTTTTCCGCTGCGCATTGAGACCCGCTTCAAAACTACTACAACGGTCAACGGAGTCCAAAGGCAATTATGGGTTCGGGTTTTTCCAGATGACTGCTCGGTAGACCATTTTGACCCGACCTTATCTGAGGTAGAAATTCGCAACGCAAAATCTTATTGGCAAACGATCTGGGCAGCGGGGAGTCCGCAGGATGAAAATAATGAAAGTGTAAAAGATTTTATTAAAAATCAAGTACAAGCCGCATGGCGAGGATTAACGGGTACTTTGCAAGCGGGTAGAGCCTATTGGATCACAAAAAACTACCTTCCTGTAAACCTCGAACTAGCATTTCCTCAACGCAGTAGTAAGCAAGATTTGATCATTGTTATTCCTACCGAAAAAGCACCTACTCCCGAAGAGAAAAATGCTTTGCAGGAGTACTGGACAGATTTCTATCTTGCTGCGCAAGATAAAGTAGCGCTCGAAGCAGCCTTCCTTACCCTCATGAACACCGTGGGTTCGGAAGATGCTGCCGTAGCGTTATTAGAAGAGTACTCGCCGGTACCAATTGTTCCTGCACGCACTGTAAATCTTTTGCGGGAAAATATTCAAGTACAGTTTTTAATTTTCCCAGCGGAAGAAACACAAATTTCAAAAGAATCGTCTTGGTCACAAGCCGCAAGGAGTCAAACCTTACCCGACCGTTTTGTTTT
>JBGCFY010000092.1:0-52441 GCA_045110315.1 Saprospiraceae bacterium | reverse complement strand
AGTCGCTATGACCAATTGGTGGCGGTAAAAACCATTAATTCTAACGAGCGATAGACAATTGAGTCCTCTTTAAGTAAGTACCAAGACAAATTAACTCACTTATTAACTTGTACTATCTTTTGAATACGCTCTTCGTTACTCAAAGCCTTCCTAAGCAACGGATTAGGGCGATTTTCGTGCCTCAGTACTGATCAAAATCTATCACAATTCAATGGCAATTGAATCTTGTCTTACTACTTATTTCTATTTTTTTTCATTTTTTTATTGAACTACACCAATTGTCTAAGATTTTAGACAACTTTATTGTATATTTGGGTAAATAAACTTGCCTCAAGGCGATTTTTTAGAATGTGTACATAATGAAGTTGTTTAAAAACTCCAAAAATGTTTAGGAATTATTAAACAACTTTAATAAGTACTAAGAGAAGTTGTTTTAAAATAGATCTTAATACCTACAGCTAAAGCATTGCAATCCAGTACTTCAGCTTTTCTCGTCACCGCAGCTATGGCTGCGAAACTCGAAAAGAGCTTCGTCCTGACTTACAAGCCTTTACCTTCGGTTGCTAACATCATTTTAAAACAACTTCATAAATAATTATAGCTTTTACTTAACAACGTATTGATAATTAGTTAGCAAACACAAATTTAGATTTTCTGCTTTGAACTTGGATAAAAAACTAAATCAACGTTTACTAAAATCTGTAATTTTCTTAGTTTAATCCATAATTAGGGACGCTTTATATAAAAACTAGTGCTTCCATCAAGAATTTGGATACATTTGTAACATCAGCAATCAATCGCTATTTCGTCTATTATCATTACTAACTTTAAATTCTTTAATTGAGCTTTCCAAAAGCTAAAGACATTGTGCTCAAGACGAAGTAAATTACAAAACTGAATTAACATGCTAAAGAAATTTTCCCTTACCTTATTCCTTTTTGCACTTTTAGTGCAATCAAGTACTGCGCAAGAAGTTTGGTCATTAGAGAAATGTATTGATTATGCTTACCAAAATAGTATTAATGCGAAACGGGCAGAGATTACGGTAAAGAACGCAGAACTTACAGAGAAAGGAAACAAGCTATCTCGTCTACCGAATCTTAACTTAAATGCTAACTATAGCCTTTCTTTTGGTCGAAATATTGATATTGCTACCAACGAATTTACCACTCAATCCATTGGAACGAATAACTTTACCTTGAGCTCTGGTGTAACTCTATATAATGGTAACCGGATTACAAATTCCATTAAGAGAAGTAAAATAGATACAAAAGCTGCCAAAGCAGATGCACAGCAGATAGAACGAGATTTGGCTTTAAACGTTGCCGTTTCTTATCTCAATGTTTTACTATCAAAAGAGCAATTGGAAAATAGCCAAAAACGATTGGTGCAATCAAAAGACCAGTTAACGCAAACAGATCGTTTAATCAAAGCAGGAACGCGACCAGAAGGGGACCGTTATGAAATTTTAGCGCAAATTGCACGGGACGAGCAGTTGATTGTATCTGGAGAAAACACGATCATTCGAAATTACTTATCCCTCAAACAATTGTTATTGTTAGAACCCGATTTTGACTTAGAAATTATTACACCGAATATCGAAAATATTGCAGAAGCTACAGGGGCAGAGTTAGATCAGTTGAGTCTTAGCAATACTTATGATAAAGCGGTAAATAATCAGCCACAAATTGAAGCTAACAATTTACGTTTGCAAAGTGCTGAGTTAGGGGTGAAGATTGCTAAAGCAGGATGGTATCCTTCGATTCAGTTATTTGGTCAGTTAGATTCTCGTTTTTCTAGCCAAGGTAAAGCGATTGATGAAATTATACCTGTAATCGATGAAACAGACGCTCGGGTAAACGGTATCCCTGTTGTTATTGAAACCTTAGGCGCACAAACCACATTAAAAGATAATCCTTATTTCAAGCAATTAGACGAAAACTTAGGTTATGGTTTCGGGGTATCTTTATCTATGCCACTTTATCAAAATGGTACCACGAGAATTGCCGTGGAAAGAGCAAAGCTTGATATCATCACTAATCAATTACAAACAACAGAATTCAAGCAGAATTTAAAATCTCAATTGCAACAAGCAATTGCAGATGCAAAAGCAGCAAGAAAGACCTTTGCTTCTTCCGAGAGAACACTTGATGCTAATAAAATTTCTTTTACCAATACAGAAAAAAGATATCGACTCGGAGCCGTAAATACGTTTGAATATACTACGGCTAGAAATACTTTAGACCAATCAGAAATTGACTATACCTTAGCAAAATATGAATACGTATTCCGAATGAAAATCGTTGATTATTATTTAGGAAAAGATATGACCATTAAGGAATAGATGATTAGGTGAGCTTGACCACTTCTATGGCTTAAGCTCGCCGGAATAAAGTGCTTAGACATAAAAAATAACAAACTTTAGCAAATTTATTAGTAAAGTAATGCTAACCTAACTGGTGGTCTTCCACCCTTTAGCCATAGCTATTCTATGGAATTAACATTCACTTTGTCTCAGTATTTACCTTTCTACTCATTTTTAATAAATCACTAAAAAGCCATGGCAAAACGAAGAAAAAACACCCTACTTTATATTTTACTCATCGCCATACCTGTGTTGGTTGCCATCGCCTATTTTTCTGGTAATCGAGAGCCGGAAGGCATAAAAGTTAACGTAGAAGCTGTTCAAAAACGTACGATCAAAGAAATGGTCGCTGCAAGTGGAAAAATATTTCCGCAAACAGAAGTAAAGATTAGCTCCGACGTATCAGGAGAGGTCGTCGAACTCTACGTAGAAGAAGGAGACTCGGTTAAATCAGGGCAGCTATTAGCCAAAATTGATCCTGATGCGTATCAATCTGTGGTCGAGCGTGGCGTAGCAAGTGTCAATAATGCTAAAGCCCAATTGGCCAACTCTAAAGCAGGTATCCAGCGAAGTAAGGCACAGAATACACAGGCGATTGCGCAAAAAGAACAAGTAACGATACAGTTAAAGAATTTAAAAGAAATTCACCAAAGAAATATTAAACTTTACGAAGATGGTGTCATCTCTAAAGTAGATTTTGATAACTCTTTGACCAACTTAAATGATATTCAAGCTAATTTGCGCGGGCTTGACGCCAATATTAAAACGGCAGAAGCCAATTTGGAATCTGCTATTCAAAGCGCGAAAGCTGCCGAGTTTATGGTCAAGAGTTCAGAAGCTTCTTTAAAGGAATCTCAAACGATTCTGCGAAGAACCGTACTTTATGCACCAACGAGTGGGATTGTTTCGGTACTCAACGTAGAGCAAGGGGAAAGAGTCGTAGGTACGATTCAGATGACAGGAACAGAGTTAATGCGGATTGCTAACCTCAACGCGATGGAAGTACAGGTCGAAGTTAGTGAAAATGACGTTTTGCGCTTAAGTTTAGGAGATCCCGTAGATATTGAAGTCGATGCTTACTTGGGTCGAAAATTTAAAGGATCCGTTACACAAATTGCTAATTCTGCCAATAATAGTGCTTCGGGAACGCTCACAACGGATCAAGTAACCAACTTTGTGGTTAAAATTAATATTGATGGTGATTCTTACCGAGATCTCATTAAAGGCAATAAAAAATTCCCTTTCCGTCCTGGAATGTCCGCTACTGTAGAGATCAATACGGAAACGATGCCTGATATTTTGACTGTTCCAATCCAAGCCGTCACCACGAGAGAAGATAAGGATAAAAAAGAGAAGAATAATTCCAAAGCAAATGAGGAAGATGAGATCAAAGAAGTCGTTTTTGTATACTCGGGCGATACCGTTAGAATGGCTGAAGTAATAACGGGCATTCAAGATGATAATTTCATTCAAATTCTCTCTGGTCTCAACGATCAGGAGGAAATCGTAAAAGGTCCTTATGCGGCAGTTTCTAGAAAATTGAAAGAAGGAAAAAAAGTGAGGAAAGTAGACGAAGATGATCTTTATGGCAAAAAAGAGAAGAACGATTAAATTTGTACTTTTGCGTGTTGGTCAAATTGACTGACGCAAAAACGTAAGCTTAATTCATTTTATGAATCCTTCTTCTTCTACACAGGCACTCTTGATTTTCATCAAAAATGCCACGCTCGGCAAAGTAAAAACTAGACTCGCTCAAACTGTTGGCGATCAACGAGCCCTTAAAATATACAAAGCACTCTTACAGCATACAAAAGCAATTGCGTTGACCACTCCGGCAACGCGATTGCTTTTTTATAGTGAAAATATCAACGAAAACGATGATTGGTCAAGCGATGATTTCCAAAAATTACTACAACAAGATGGTGATTTAGGAGTGCGAATGCAAGCTGCTTTTGCAACCGCATTTCAAGAACATGAAAAAGTGATTATTATTGGTAGTGATTGTGCCAGCCTTAATCCTGAGATTGTACAAACTGCTTTTGAACAACTAGATCATTTCCCTTTCGTCATCGGTCCCGCTTTCGATGGTGGTTATTATCTCTTGGGAATGAATACCTATCAACCAAGTCTTTTCGAAGATATTGCGTGGAGTACGGATACCGTTTTACCTGCCACAATCGCTAAGATTGAAGCACTTCAACAAAACTATTATTGCTTACCCACTTTATCGGATATCGACTACGAAGAAGATTGGAAAAAGTACGGTTGGGAAATTGAGTAATCGACAATGCTCGCTTAGGGCTGAAAGTCACTTTCGATCCAACAAACCAAAATGGCTAGTTCCTCACTCGTGATTTCTCGATCTGACGCGATATTAGATGGCGGCATATCTTGATTAATTACTACCCTATTTTTGAACGTATTTTTGTTATTTGCGGTTTTATTAAGATAGGTACTTAATGCAGCAAAGTCTTTAAAGTCATCAATTGCGTGTTGACCATCATGACAACCAACGTAAGCACAAGTTCTATTAATCACCGCTTTCGCTTCTTCTTCGTAACTGATGGTTTTGTCGCAGTCTGCCTTAGGTTCTACCCGCTCGCTAATACAAGAAATTGGTAGGATAATACCGCCAAATACCAAAGCAAAAATGCTAAATAGAATGAGTTTATTGGACATACTTTTATTTGATTTGTGTTAACACTTAATTCAATCAATTAACCATAGCGTTTATATCTGGAAAATTAATTCTTTTGCTCTAAGAAGCTGTTTAGATTTGGTTTTTGAAATTTGTTACCGTTCCTTTTTTAGCTAATCGAGGTTCAAAAAGCGGCATCACAAAATCAAAGTATTAAATTCAAACAGTTTCTAAGTAAACAAAGCTTTACTACTTTAAGTTTAATCGCTATAGTAGTTATTCCTCCTAGCACCATTTGACATTTCAAATGGCTTCGGCATAAATTTAGAATTCTACCTAGACATTAAACGATTGAGGCTTTGAAGCCATATATTTTATTAACAAGAAACAAAAAAAAACCTTGCCAAGGTAATGAATCAGCCTAAATTGTCTAGTAGTTAGCAAGGAAGTTGTTCAGAATTAGCATCATTCTTTGCTTGTATTACTGACTTCTAACAGAGGAAACCTTGTTGAAATTGTCTGCTTTCATTTTTTATTATATTTTTACGTCGCTTTGTCGAATCATTATGGCTAAACAATTACAAAACCCGCTGAAACTATTTTATTCTTATGCTCGAGAAGATGCAGCACTAAGGCTGGAACTCGCTAGGCATTTGAATACCTTAGAGCGAGCCGCTATAATTCAAACTTGGCACGATTCCAATATTGAGATTGGAACGGAATGGGACTTAAAAATTCAAGAGAAACTAGCAGAAGCCGATATCATTTTGATGTTATTGAGTTCTGATTTTTTATATTCTGACTATATCAATCAAAAAGAAATTCCATTGGCATTGCGGCGCTATGATGATCCTGACGATTCCGTTTTAGTCGTTCCAATTTTGTTACGGAATTGCTTTTGGGACATCTCCCCGATTAGTGGACTCCAACTTTTACCAAGAAGTGGAAAACCAATTTCTCGCTCTGAAGATAGAGATACTGCTTTTACTGAAATTACAAAAGAGCTTTACCAAATCATTCACAAAAAGAAAAGTCCAGCATAATCTCAATAAGTACTCAAATGCCCCATTCGATGTTATTTCAGTAGTCTAAATGTAAAGGATTCTTCCATTTAACTAAGATTTAACATATCTACTTGGATACAGCTTTAATTTTAATATCAAATTTTTTTACTATAGATAAAGCTTTTGAAGATGAGTATTTTACACTATAAAATAAATTAATTTTATTAATCTGTCCATTTTTTGGTGATAGTCTGAATTGGTTATAAATGCCTTATTATCAGATTTTTATCTAAAATTCGAACAACTTTCTTTCATTTATTTTGTTTTTTAACTAACTTTATAGTCAGTTTAGTTGGAACTATTTTTTGATATCACAAGTTTCAGCTATTTAAATAAATTAAAATAACATGGAAATGTTTGGACAACATTTAAGCAAAGTGCTTAGCGAGGAGAAATTAAAGCCCACTGAAGCTCGGAAGAGTTATGCGGCTTGGTACTTAGAGACGAAAGCACTGAAGCAACCCGTTGTTACTCCCAAACGATTGATTCGGAAAGGAATGGCAAACGACAAAATCGATCCAAAAATTACGGCTTGGCTGAAATAAAAAAAAGAGAAACTATTGTTTCTCTTTTTTTTTGCCTTGTTATGACGTTCTTTAACGCCACGAATATTTAAAGTTGATCTTTTTATACAACGAACTTACAGCATCATTTTAATCGCCGATACTTTTCGATTTGGTTCCACATAATTTTTCTTAAACGTCAACGACACGCCCCACAACGATTTCAATAAAATATAACGATACTGAAAATACTTTCTCCGCAAGCTGTAATCGCAGTTGTAATGTCCGCCCGTACTATCAAGGTAGATTTCTTTTTCCTTTTCTGGTATAGCAACTTCTCCAGCTTCGTCCCGATTCAACATATTAATCTCCCCTTGATTAATTTCCATGATCAACCTTAAGTATGCGTGAAACATACTGTGAATATAAAAAGAGCTAGATTCTATAATATTATAAGCTTTGGGCTGAAAAGCTTTGCCTTCTTCAAATGACTTTTTCATGGCTTGACTAATTTCTTGCATTTCTTCAATCCTTCCTCCGAGTACGAGTCGTTCGCGAATATCCAATCCAGAAAATTGTTTGAAAAAACGATCTTCGTTTCCAACTTCATGCTGCTTCACTAAAATCTGATTGTAAATATCTTCAATTGTACTCTGGTGTTCTACATTTTTTTCCATCAATCCACAGAAATCATCAATTGTTATAATCTCTGCCACGGTCGTCGCGGCTTCCATCCAACTACTAATCATTTCGTCTTCCGATAAATCTTTAAGTTTTCCTTTAATCCGCAAAAAATTCTTATCCCACAAATCTTGCAAAGCTTCACAGGGCGCTTTTTGTTTGAGGAACTTTTCGCTATTGGACGTTTGCGAACGTTCATCCATAAAATGCAAAAGCAACATCATTCTCAATAAGAATTGTTGAAACATATTCTCATTGATATCGCCTTCCTTGTTGTAGTATAAAGAAGTCTGTAAAAACGTACTCCAGTGCCAATAATAAAAGAGTTCCATATCTCGATTATAAGCCAAATAATACGTCAATACATCAACCAAGAAATAACTTACCGCTAGTGGATAAGGGCTTTCTTCACTGATCAGATAAGCATAATATTCGTTGAGTTTTGGGTATTGCCTTTGGTCTAGTAGCTTATTCGCAGCTTCGTGCGTCGCGTTAGCTACAAACAACTCTGGTTGGAATAAATGATAGTAATTTAACCGGACATTATACACATTCGAATCAATTCCTGAGTATCCCGTCACGTAAACGAAAGACTGATAACTCCCATCATCACCCAAGATGTTAGAAATGCTTTTGTACGCACCATCAAAGGCACTTACAATCTGTTGCACACCGCCATTGAATTCAATATTGTAATCCGTAATTTCATTCATGATATGACTTTGATGAAAACGATTACGATGTGCTTTTTCGAAATAGGCACTCAGCTCATCTAGTTCTTCACTCAAGTCTGAAATCAAAGAATATCGTTTGCTACGATTCATCTGATGAATATCATCTAACATCTTTTGAAGGAATGGCCGCAATTCGATAAAATAGCCAAACAAAGTTGGATCTAAAATACAATCGTTGTAGGTTACAAAGGTCTTGATAATTTTATCTCTAAGAATTTTAGAGACCCGATCCTTTTTCAATTTTCTACGAATTCCATCAATCTCTTCCAGCAAAAAAGTATACTGCTTCAAGTACGCGTGAAAGTCTGGAATAGCTTCCATTTCAACCGCCGTCGTACGATACAATTTATCAATAGGGTAAAACAACTCTGGAATAGTATAAACCTTCTCTAGGTGCTCTGCTAATCCCATCGTTTTATCGTAGGTTAGCAAGCTGAGCAATTGTCGAAACTGATCAAAATTGTTTTCCTTTGCGTATAAAAAGTCTCCCCTTCCACCAATTAGCAGCGTTGCCTTTCCCGCAAAACCTTGCTGATGAGCCAGTAACTTATTCAGTTTTGGAACAACCAAGTTTAGATGCCCTGGCTTAACGTACAGTTTCGTATAGAGGTTAAGATCTTCGATATCCCATTGTTTAAAATAACTGGGGACACCTTTTTGTAATAATTCAAAATCAAAACCGAAAGTGGTATGCGTTCTCGCAAAAATTTGAGTTTGGTTAATCTTGGTATCTTCTCCTAGGTTTTCTTTCAACGCAGTAAAAAGGCAATTTCGTTCTACCTCTTCTCCTCCATCTAAATCATAAACCTTCAAATCTTGTAAACTCAAGCGCCGAAGATTCAGCACACTTTCCGTAATTTTTTTAAACGAATCCGAAAAGAAAACAATCGTCAATTCATTCCAAGAAAAAGATTGCATGATGATGTAATCAAGCCGCCCTTCAATAAAGTCGATACTCTTCTCTATTTCGTTTTTGAGCGCTTTGAGAACAAGGTCCATCAATTTATTTCCAGTACCAATTAGCAATCCATTATTAATTTTTAAGGAACAAAATCCAATGAATGGAAAAACGCTATCGGGTTCAACGGTTCTTGCTTTGGAAGTCAAAAAAGTTTGCTGAGCTTTATGGATTAGATAACTTCCGTTCGCAGAAGTATCCGCTGCTTGCTGTCCAGAAAGATCTGGAACACCACCGACAATGGTCTTATAGGAAAAGTTATCGGGCTGTTCTCCGTTCAAGCTCGCCTGATTCATCAGAGGATTATAAGGATGAAAAACACGATAACTAAAAGCAAAGTCATCCACCAACGCAATTGTCGCTACGTCATAATTTCCCAACAAAGCATAAGACTTTGGCTTGTAAAAATGAGCTTCAAATTCTTGTTGCTTAGCTTTACATACTGGTGCTTCTTTAAAATTAGAAAGATGCTTTTCTAAGTTCTTTTTATAACTAGAAAAAATACCTTCTTCGATCTGTTTGGCATAAAAGTCTAGCTCTCCCCCCAGAGGAATGGTTGTAAAGCTGACAAAAATACCGCAATCTTCTAATCCTGTCATAGTCTAAAAATTAAGCGCTTAGCTTCGTGTAGTGTATTGATGCAATAAAGAAGTTGCTTGAAACGGAGCTTCTACAACTTCAACGTTTGTTGAGGTTCTTTTAATACGAACTGTAAGTTACTTTAGCACCTCAAATATAAGAACACAGACAAGTTCTAAGAAAAAAAATACATTTAAACAAAAAATCGATTATTATTTAAACTAATCCCTATTTTCGATTGTATATAAGTATTAAGTAGTTCGCAGAATTAAATTAACTGTAGGTTAAACGCATCAAATTCTTTTTAAATAATGTGAGTAACGGGATCTTGAATATTGATTTGTTATCCATTTTTGGCAACCTTTGATCATTTTTCAATCAATATTCAAGATTAGGTATTCAAAAATCAATATTTCTCTTCTATTCTACGGGATTAATATTTGATGCGTTTAACCTATATTAACTGTGATTTTAAAGAACTTCTACACAAAAAACAGTATTTTTGTGTAAAATAAGTCAAAAATAATTAAATAAAAGATATGTATCCACCAGAACTAGTAGCTCCCATGAGCAAAGATTTAACGGATTATGGCTTTCAAGGCTTAACTTCGGAAGAAGAAGTAAGTGCCATTTTAGATAAAAAAGAAGGTACGGTGCTCGTCGTAATCAATTCCGTTTGTGGTTGTGCGGCAGCAAATGCGCGTCCCGCGGCGAAACTATCCTTACAACATGATAAAAAGCCAGACGCAGCCGTCACCGTTTTTGCAGGTGTAAATAAAGAAGCTGTTAATAAAGCAAGAGAATATATGTTGCCTTATCCTCCGTCTTCTCCTTCGATGGCTTTATTCAAAGATGGTAATTTAGTTCACTTTATCGAACGTCACCATATTGAAGGTCGTCAAGCAGAAATGATTGCGAATAATTTGAAGCAAGCTTTTGATGCTTATTGCTAAACTCATTTGTTTTCAAAAAAACAGGCGATCCAAGTCATTTGGATCGCCTGTTTTTTTTTGTCCTAAAATTAAGGCGCTAATCGTTCAATAATCCACTGTCCATCTGCTTGGAGAGTATATTGGAATCGATCGTGCAAACGGCTACTGCGCCCCTGCCAAAATTCAATTTTATCTGGAATAACCTTATATCCACCCCAATGTGGTGGCTTGGGTAAAACGGCTTGCGCTGCGTATTGTGCTTGGAGTTCCGTCATGTTCTCTTCCAAAACTGTACGTGCTTTGATCACCGTACTTTGTTGAGAAACCCATGCACCAAGTTGGCTTTTCTTAGGTCTGCTTTGAAAGTATGCTTCGGACGTCGCTGTATCAACTTTTTCTACGCGCCCTTCGATTCGAATTTGTCGTTCCAACTCTAACCAACAAAAAACCAAGGCAGCTTGAGGATTTTCAGCTAACATTTTTCCTTTAGTGCTTTCGTAATTGGTATAAAAAATAAATCCATCTTCCACAATACTTTTGAGCAGTACAACCCTTGCGCTCGGTCTTCCGCTAAGCGAAGCTGTAGCTAAGGTCATTGCGTTGGGTTCTGGTATTTTGGCGTTTAAAGCTTCTTCAAACCATGCATTAAATTGTGCATATGGATCAGCGACAAGATCCGTTCGGCGAAAAGATTTTGCTTTGTAGTCTTCGCGTAAATTGGAAATGATTTCATTTTTCATCTGTATAATTTTTACAGTCACAAGCTCGTCAACTACTTGATATTTTTCGTTGCGCGCCACATGGCTACTTTTAGAAGTAAGTGCTAATTCAAAATAGCGTTTACGCTAATTCTTGGATTAACATTAACCAAGTTCTTATTGATCAAGATACTAACAAATGTAAGGAAATATTAGTTGCTTAAAAACTGCTCTATTATTTTTGTGCCTATACAAGAGCATTTTTTGCAAAGGAATCAGCTGCGTGATCAAAGGAAAGATCGACAGGTCACTAATTTAGCTACAGCTAGAAAGATAGGCTATTTGTTTCTTCAAGAACATGAAACCATACTAAGAGCAATTCCCCCAGTCCACAAATAGATATTAAAAATCGCTCTAAATAAAAAGACCCTGTCAAAGCAAATTGACAGGGACAAAACAAAAAACAAACACTATGAACAAACACTATCTTGAAATACTTAGTCGATAAAATCTGCTAAGTATAATTCGCTAAGAATCCTCGGTAAGTAGGAAGAAATATTTACATTTTTCTTCGTGGGCATTAACGCTCCACTACGTCTGAATGAAAATCAAACGCAAACTAATTCAACGAGCACAAAACAAATTATGCGACTCGTTCCTTCGAGTACTAAAACTGAAAAATAACGTGGGGGAAAATTTATAAATTAAACGGGGGAGGTTAAAATTCCTCCCGACTTGCTCGGGAGGACAAAACAAAAAACAAAAACTATGAACAAACATTCATCTTATATAAAGATGTTTATTTTTTATACGATTTTTAATAATATATTTTACGTAGACTGATTCTTTTTGTTGCAGCTTTACTAAATTCTTTTAGCAAATTTTAGTTTACACTACAATACAACTACATCTATTTTAATTGTACAAACAGTAACTAAAGCTTTAAATATTCATTGCCCTTCTTAGACAATTTTTGAGTAGTAATAGAATCGTGGGGGGAGAGAATTATTGTGTTCAGCACTATTGCCTTACGGTATTACTAAAGAGCAAACCCAATGCCAATTTAGTTCGAAAGGAAAGATATTTCAGTTCATTTTTGTTGAAATTCTTTATTGGATGGCACTTTGGAAAATATTTTTTTCAATAAACTACTTATTTTTTTATAAAAAAAGCAGGATTCAGTATAACTGAATCCTGCTCGGAATTAATAATTCTATTCTATAAAACTCCAATAGCAAGTAATTTACACCATGGAAGTTCTTTTAATTTTATTCTGCAAGTTCTACATCTGACTGATCTAATTCCTGCACCTTTTTAGCTTTAAAAGCATTCACAAAGAAATACTTCGCAACGTAAGCTAACCAATACATCACCGGCACCACAACTAATGTCAAGAAGGTAGCGAATACCAATCCGTAGATAACGGTCCATGCCATCGGTCCCCAAAATGCTACGTTATCACCTCCAATAAAAATTTGAGGATCCAACTCTGTGATAATGGTAAAGAAGTTGATATTCAGACCGATAGCCAAAGGTACCAAACCTAATACCGTTGTAATCGCAGTCAGTAATACTGGACGCAAACGCGTAGCCCCACCTTGAATAATACAATCTCTGATCACTGCTCGTGGAATATCTCCGATACTCTCTAAGCCCAATTCTTCCCTCTTCCGTTCGATCAATAAATTGACGTAATCAATCAATACAATAGCGTTATTTACAACAATTCCCGCCAAGGAAATAATCCCCATTCCCGTCATAATAATCACCATATCCCTTCCTGTAAAAACATATCCTAAGAAAACACCAATCGTACTAAAAATTACAGAAAAGACGATAATAAACGGAGAAATTACCGAATTGAACTGCGCGACCAAGATCAAGAAAATGGAAAATAAGGCGAGCATAAAGGCTGTAGCTAAAAATGCCATATCCTCCGATTGCTGTTGTTGTTCTCCCGTAAATTCGTAGGCAAAGTCAGCTGGTAAATCGTAATCTCCCATTAAGTCGTCCAACTCTGCAACAACTTCATTAGCGTTATACCCTTCCAAAACATTAGAGTAAATCGTAATCATCCGATCTAAATCTCTACGCTTAATAGAACTGTAAGTAGAAGTATACTCAATCGTTGCCACCGTGGAAATGGGAACCTGTTTGATCTGTCCCGAAGCAGGATCTCGAAAGGTAATTTTTTGATTCAATAAATCATCAATATTGAAACGATACTTATCTTCTAAGCGCACGTAGATTGGATATTCATCTTCTCCTTGTTTGAATTTAGAGACCTCTTTACCGAAGACCGCCGTTCTGATTTCGCTGGCAATACTATAGGTGGAAATACCAAAACTTCTGGCAGCTTCTCGATTAATATTAATGACTACTTCTGGTTTTCCAATCTTAACATCCGCTTGTAACTCTTCTACGCCTGCAACGTTTTTTTCATTCAAGTAAGCAATGACTTTATCGGAAAGTACTGCCAATTCATCTATATTTTCTCCTTTCAATTCCAAGTTGATAGCTTTCCCCGTTGCCGGACCATCTGCATTCTTATCCACGACAATTTGTACGCCCGCGTAGCCATTTAAGCTACCTCTAATTTCTTCCATAATCTCGAAAGTGGATATTCCATCTCGATCTTTGGAAGGAACAAACGAAACCGTTAAACGAGCCTTGTGTGGTGACGCACCGGGTTCCGGTGGACCATTAGGATCTGCGGTGTCTTCCCCAATTTGCGAAAGTACAGCTTCCACAATTTTTGCATTGGGCGTAAGTACTTCATCAATTTTTGCTTCGATATCTTTCATGATTTCGTTGGTCGCTTCGATGTCGCTTCCCATTGGTAATTCTACGAAAGCATTGATGTAAAGTGGGTCTGCTTTAGGAAAGTATTCTACTTTCGGCATATTGTCTCCCAACAACTTACTAGATGCAAATAATAAAACAAAAGTTCCAAAGAAAACCAATACAGGGACGATTTTATACAAAGCACCTTTGATAAAATAATTATAGCCTTGCTCCAATCTTGGTAAAAACGAATTCTGGAAAACAAAAGAAGCTGGTCGGAATAAAAAGTAATTGACTAGCGTTACTGCTGCGGCAATCCCTAGTAAATTTCTCATCCAATATACTTCCGATACGTGTCCCGCAAAGGCGAATAAAGTCATTAGCGCAATTGCAATTAATACATTTCTAGTTTTTTTGAAACGATCTTTTTTGCTCTCCGCTTTTTCATCTACTTTCATTAAGTAAGAAGTAATCACCGGATTGATGACCAGTGCCACAAACAAAGAAGACAATAATACAATGATCAAGGTCAGCGGTAAATACTGCATAAAGCTCCCCATAATTCCTGGCCAAAAAGCCAAGGGTACGAATGCGGCTAAAGTTGTCGCCGTAGAAGCAATAATTGGTAAGGCAACTTCTCCAGCACCATATTTTGCAGCGTCTGCTCCACTATATCCTTCTTGCATATAGCGGTAAATATTTTCCACTGCCACAATCGCGTTATCCACCAGTAATCCTAAGGCTAGAATTAAGGAGAACAAAACAATCATGTTCATCGTCGTACCGAAGGCATTCAAAATCATAATTCCCATCAGCATGGACAATGGAATAGCCATTCCAACGAACATTGCATTTCTAATGCCTAAGAAAAATAGTAAAACTAAAACCACCAAAATAACACCGGAGATAATACTATTTAATAAGTTAGCGACTTCATCTCGCGTTTGAATAGATTGATCATTAAAGATGCTTACTTTTAACCCTTCCGGTAAATAATCTACCTGTGCTTCCGCAACAATCACCTTCACCTTATCGGAAGCATCAAGTAGGTTTGAACCTTTCCGTTTTTTCACGTCTAGAGAAACGACTGGTAAAGCATCCGAACGAGCATAACTGGTTCGCTCTTTATAACCAAAAGAAACATCTGCAAAGTCTTTGAGGTAAATTGGTTTTAAGTTTTCACTTTTCACAATCATATCTTCCAACTCTTGCGCAGATTTAAACTCTCCTACTACTCGAATGGCGCGTCTAAAGTCTTGATTGACAATTTCTCCACCTGACATCGTTATATTTTCAGAAGCTACTGCATTTTCAATGTCTTGAAAATTAACCCTTAGGGATTGCATTTTATACAAATCAACGTCAATTTTCATTTCTCGCTCTAGCGCTCCTTTGATATCAACGGAAGAAATCTCTTTAATATCTTCCAGTTTATCTTCTAAGTATTCTCCGTAATCCCTAAGATCATCGTTAGAATAATTACCCGATAAATTGACCGTCATAATCGGTAGATCTGCCAAATTAATATCTTGCACTAATGGCTCTTGATCTAAATCCGTAGGCAATTCACTCTTTGCTTTATCTACGGCATCCTTTACTTTGAGTAAAGCCTCATCAATCCCCATATCGGAAACGAACTCGGCCGTAATGACCGAATAATCTTGTAAGGAAGTAGATTTGATATCTTTGATACCAGCAATCGTTTGCAGTTCTTTTTCGATTGGTCGCGTAATCAAGTTTTCAATATCCGCTGCGGAGTTACCGAAGTGGATGGTATTGATATAAACTTGCGGTAAAGAGATTTCTGGGAACTGCTCTTTCGGCATACTATTAAAAGCACCGACACCAAAAATTAAGATCATAATCGTGATCACCAAGACGCTAGTTCCGTTGTCAACGGCTAAGCTGGTCAGCCCAAATTCTCTTAGTCCCTTCTTTGTTTTATTTTCTTGTTCAGCCATTGTTTTCTTCTTTTATGAAGTTTTTCACTTTAATCTTTTCATTTTCTGCTAATCCTCTCGCACCACTAACAATAATTTCTTCGCCACCTTTTAAGCCTTCCAAAACGATTGTTTCTCCTTCGAAACTTTCTCCTGTTTTGATGTAAACCTTTTTAGCAATAGCTCCATTTGGACCTTCTTCTTTTACAAAAACGAAGTTATCCCCATTGACTTCCTGTTGGATCAAAACTAGAGGAATCATAACTGCATCTTTTTTCGCGTAGTCATTAATCATCATCGTTGCTAGCAAGTTCGGCTTATAAACACCACGACCATTTGGAAGGTTTACTTCTACTCCAAAAGTTCGGTTAGCAGGGTCAATCATTCTTCCCAACAAACTTACTCTTCCTTTGATCTCTTTATCAATTGCAGGAAACTTGATCGTTACCGTTTCTCCTCGCTTCACTGACCCGAGGTAACTTTCTGGAACATCGGCTACCACTTTCACTTTATTGGTATTTAAAATCTGCACGATTGGGGTTCCTGGACCAGCCATCTCTCCTTGCTTCGCCATTACTCGATCCACCACACCCGAAATCGGCGCGTATACCTTAGACTTCGTCAATTGAAATCGAACCGTCTCCATACCTTTTTCAATTCGTTCTTTGTTATTCTTCGCTTGCAAGTATTGGATTTCAGAGCCAATTTGCTGATCCCACAATCTTTTCTGACGATCGTATAGGTCCTTTGCTAATTCCAACGACTTTTCTAATTCTGCAATTTGTTTATCCACACCTTCCATATCGATGTTTGCCACCAATTGTCCTTTCCGAATATTATCTCCTTCTTTGAGCGTCATATTCGTGATTCTACCACCCATTTCGCTACTAGCACTCACCAAATCGTCTGCTTCTACGGTACCTTGGATTTCAATAAATCGTTCGAAATCTTTTCGAGTCACTAATTTGGTATCCACCAACTTAGGTGCTTTTACCACCTTAGTTGTATCCAATATCCCGATTTCAGCTTTTAAGGTTTCAATCTCTGCCGCCAATGCTTTTAAATTATTTTTCTTCTCTTTTAGCAACTCTTTCTTCATTGCTAGAGGTGATTTTTCAGGTTGCTCACCACCGCCACAAGCGCTGAAAACAACCGCCAAAAATAAAATTAAATTAAAGTATTTCATCTGTTTTTTTTTATGTGCTTCGACCAATTTAAGTTGGAGAAAAAAATTAAAATTGTTTGCCAACAACTTCGTGATAAAATTTTTTTTTCAACTAAAATGGAAGTATTTTATTAAGTAATCAATGGTTAATTATATCAGCCTTATTAAAGACCTAAAAGATTATTTGCCTAACGCCATATCAATATTCGTTTTCGCCACTACTAAATCATACAATGCCGATACGTACCGACCTTGTGCGCCGTACAAGTCGCTCTCCGCTTGCGTCACTTCCAAACTTGCACCAACGCCCTCTTTATATTTGATTTGCGTTGTATCATAGATACGCTGTGCTAAATCTAAACTTCTTTTGGTACTTTCTAGCGTTTCCTTTGCGTTAGCATAATTCAAGTAAGCATTGCTAATTTCTAAAGTCATCGCCTGCTCAAACTGCTTTTTTTGAATCTCCGTTTTATCATAAGCAATTTTTGCTCTTTGGATTTTCCCCTTTTTATCGCCACCATCATAAATTGGAATATTCAAATTCAAACCCACTACCGTAGTTGGCAACCAAGCTGTTTCGTCATTATCAAATAAGTTATTACGATTGAGGGCTTGTTGGTGATTCACAAAAGCATATAGACTTGGTAGGTAACCCGCTTTCCAGCGTCGAATATTAATTTTATTTAATTCCTGTCCCAATTGAATAACCGCATACTCTGGTCGTTGGGTATAATCTACCTCCGCTGTTACTTCTACCTTTTCCAAAAGTGCAACGTTAACCATTTCCTCTAAGTCGCCCGCCACGGCAATATCTTGATCCAATGGATAGCCCATTTGAAATTTCAACAAATTATAACTGAGGTTGATCAATTCGGTAGACTTTCGTTGTTCCGCCAATAAATTCTCTAAGGAAAATGTTAAACGATCTACGTCTAGCTTTTCCAAAAAACCATTTTCATAAATAATTTTTGTCTCCGCTAAAACTTTCCTTAAATTGGTAATATTCAAATCGATCAATTCTCTACCTTGAATGGCAATCAAAACTGCGAGGTACGACTTTGTTACCCCATTACGAATTTCAAACTCCGTTTGATTAATCTCTTTCCTTACCAATTCTTTATAGAGCTTTACCGCTTTCAGTGCAACGAGATAAGAACCGTCAAAAGCCACTGCATTAGCTTGAATGTTCCCTACGAGCGTTTGTCTAGTTCCTGCATCGATGGCTGTAAATTCTCCTTCGGGAGCACCAGGATTAAAAAACTGAGCAGGTAATAAAAACTGTGGTAATTGAGGAAAATACTGATAATCTACGCCCGCTGATACTTTGGGCATTCCGATCGCTTTAGTTTCAGTAATTTGACCGTCTGCATCCGCAATGTCTAATTGCTTGAGTTTGATCTGGAGGTTATTTTTTACGCCGTATTCTTGCGCTTCTTTTAGGGTAAAACTTTGCTGAGCAAAGCTGCTAATCCACAAGAAACTGAAGATAAAAAATAAAACTGTTGTTCTCATAAATAATTACTTTTTAGCAGACTACTTCGCTGCTTCTTCGTGCTTTTTTAATAATTTCAAACCTTTTTGCGATGCAATTCCGTGAATATGGTAGTTGATATATTCCGTAAACAAAGCTTCTCGGCTATATGAGGTTAATGGAAACAATTTTTCGTCAACAATAATCATTGATTTCCTAACATATAATTTTGCGATAACGTCAATATTAAAATCATCACGGTATAAACCATCCGCAATCCCCCACTCTATATTTGATTTGATCACCTTATAGATATGCTCTTCGTGCATTTCATTGACAATCTCCCAACTTTTACGGTAGTACTTTTGTAAATCATACATCAAACCAGGTCCCATCGTTCGCAAAATTTGAATCGCATATTTAGCAATCGCTAAGATTTCGTCAATCGCATTATCAGCATGTGATCGAATCGCAGCAACCGCAGCAATTTCTTCTTCTCCATGATTTTGCAAAACTTGTCCCACTAAATCCGCCTTATTGTCCACAAACTGGTACAAGGTCTTCTTAGACATACCTAGTTCTCTGGCAATATCATCCATCGTGACACTTTTAAAGCCATTTCGTAAGAACATTAGTTCCGCTCCCGCTAAAATTTTCTTTTTTAAATCCATTAATTTTTTCCAGCTGTTCGTGCAAAGTTAAGTCAAAAAAACGCAGGAAACAATTTTTACAATAAAAGTTTCCAAAGTTTTTCTTAAAAATATTGAATAATTCTAACCACCGCTAAGAGAGGCTTTACATTCACATAAGTAAGTAGCTATTCTTGGCGTTTCCAAAGCACTCCTTTCTATAAATATCGTTTCTTTTTGATCAAAATCGATTCCCATAGAGGTAAACAACAGAAAAAGCGGTTTGATGTAAAATCAAACCGCTTTTTTCAAAAAAACTTTTATTGGTATTTTCTATAAGCGCCTTCGTTCCAAGAGGAAGGAGTTGCTAAACCGTGTCCAACGCAAAAGGTAGCTTTTGAATTCGCTTTCCTGTCAGCTTAAAAATAGCATTACACAATGCTGGTGCCAAAGGTGGTAAGGCGGGTTCTCCTACACCCGTAGGAGATTCTGCACTAGGTACAATGTGAATATCAATAGTTGGAATCTCAGGCATCCGCATCATACGGTAATTATGAAAATTAGTCTGTACGACCTTTCCTTCTTTGAATACAATCGCATCTTTGAGCGCCGCCGTTAACGCCATTACAATATTTCCTTCCGTCTGTGCCTTGACGTTATCAGGATTTACGGCAATTCCGCAATCAATTACCGTAGTTACTTTGTCTATCTTTACGCCACCATCTTCCGCTTTCGAAACCTCCACGACGTGCCCACAAACAGAACTAAAGCAATGGGTAATAGCAACACCTCTCGCTTTATTATCGGGCAACGCTTCTTTCCAATTTGATTTTGCGGCAAGCATTTCTAATACTTGCTTCGCGCGCGGACTTTTAGCTAAGAGCTTCAATCTAAAATCAACTGGATCTTGCTTAGCCGCTGCTGCCATTTCATCGATAAAACATTCTTGACCAAATACATTGGTAGAAGAGTACACTGATCGCCACCAACAAAGTGGAATGGGATCAACGTCAACAAAAACATAATTCGTTTGGTAATTTGGAATGTCATAAAATTCTTCCCCGAGTGGTTCCATAATGCCTCTTGGTACTTTCGTTGGATCGAAGTTAGGGAATAAAGAAGCATTGATGGCGGGAGCAATTACTTTATGCCGCATCGCTAACAAATTGCCTTTTGCATCTATCCCACCCGACAAACGATTGAGTGATCCCGGTCGAAAAGGACCTTGCATCGTATCGTCTTCTCGCGTCCAAACGACCTTTACTGGCTTCTTAATTTCTTTTGAAAGAAAACAAGCTTCTAAAATAAAATCCGATAACAACCTTCGACCAAAGCCACCACCCAAAAATGGAATATGAATAATAATTTGTTCTGGTTTGATATCTAAATATTCTGCCACTAAGCTTCTGGCCCAACCGGGTACTTGTGTTGGTGCCCAGATTTCGCAGACATCAGCTCGGACGTCTACTAATACATTCTGCGGTTCCATCGGAGCATGCGCCAAGAAAGGCGTTTCATAATCGAAAGTAATTTTTTCTTCAACTTGTGCATAAGCTTTTTCAAAATCACCTTGCTTCGTATCTTCTAGTCCCGTTTGCTCACCCGCTGTTCTCATCCGAGTATAAATGCCCTCAGTATCCAAAGGCGCCTGTTCCGCCCAGTTGATTTCTAACGCTCGACGCCCTTTGAGTGCCGCCCAATAGTTGTCCGCAATGACCGCGACACCTTCAATGGAATTTTTCAAGAGGCTTCTTTCTGATTTTAACACTTGCTGTACTCCTTTTACCGCCATTGCTTTTGTCTCGTCAAAGCTAGTCACTTTACCATTGAAACTAGGAGACCGTTCTATCGAAGCGTATACCATCCCTGAGATTTTCATATCAATCCCGAAGTTAGCAGTCCCATTGACCTTTTGATCAATATCTTTTCGCAAATTAACCTTACCAATATATTTAAAGTCTTTTGGAGATTTTAGTTCAGGTTCTTGCGGTACTTTTAATTTACTAGCCGCTGCCACTAATTTACCAAAAGCTAAACTTTCTTGCTCCGGATGAATAACTTTACCATCTTCGGTTCCACAAGTTGCAGGATCAACGCCCCACTGCTCAGCTGCCGCTGCAATCAACATGGCTTTAGCTGCCGCACCTGTTTTACGCATTGGTTCCCACATCGTTCGAACACTTGCACTTCCTCCTACACCTTGGTTTCCGTACTTAGCATCGCCTTTTGCTTGCTTTAAAACCACTTTTTCTGGATCGACACCTAATTCTTCCGCAATCAACAATGGAATAGATTGATAAGTACCTTGTCCCATTTCAGGTTTATGTGCCATAATCGTTACTACTCCCGCTTCGTCAATGATTACAAAAGGATTAAGCATCATTCCTTTCGCTTCACTATCAACGTTTACTTTAAATAAATCAATTACTCCTTCGGGTTCTGGTTTTACGGATTCTTTGCACGAAGTGACATAAAACCCTAATGCCAATGCTGTTCCCGTAAGCCCCGCATTTCGAAGAAAGGAGCGTCTGTTTATATTCGAACTCATAATTTTCTTTTTTAGAATTGAAAACCGCCATTAACTAAATCAAATGTTTTCAACGTATTGAATTATTTTAAATAATACGACTAGCTTTACTTAGCATCGCCCATTTTAGCAGCGCTGTGGATCGCTTTTTTAATCCGAACATAAGTGCCACAACGACAAATATTCCCTTGCATAGCAAGATCAATATCTTCATCCGTAGGATTACTATTCTCTTTCAATAGCGCTACGGCTGACATGATTTGTCCCGACTGGCAATATCCACACTGAGGTACTTGTTCTTCAATCCAAGCTTGTTGTACAACGTGCTGTGTCTTTTCACCAATTCCTTCGATGGTAGTAATTTTTTTCCCTACCGCAACCGCAACGGGTGTACTACAAGAACGAATTGGCCTACCGTCCAGATGAACTGTGCAAGCGCCACATTGGGCAACACCGCAACCAAATTTAGTTCCTGTAAGACCGATAACATCCCGTACGACCCAAAGAATCGGCATATCTTCTTCTACGTCAACCTTAAAAGATTTACCATTAACAGATAATTGAAATTCAGCCATTTTAATTTATTTTTACGCTTAAGCTAATAGGGAAGCGAGGAATAGATTTTTATTGTATCCTCCTGCCTCTTCACTTAAGCAACATATTATTAAATGATGTGATCCTTAAAAATACAAAAATATCATTATACTTTGAAGTGGTTTTTAAATCATGTTAGAAACGGAGGATAAAGACCTGTGAATCAGGACGAAGCTCTTTTGTATCCCAGCAGCATTAATAAACGGTGCAACTATCGATAGAAAGACTTTGGTTTTGAGTGCCAACGCAAGCGTACTCATCCAGTAACTAGCGATCAAAAAGCATAATTTCTATGCTCTAGAAATAAATCTTTACCAAAAAATGATGCTTCATCTCATCCTTTTCTGCTCAGCGAACAACCTTCGAATAAAAAATTTTGTTACCCTGTAGAGTAAATTGTAGTAGCGTAAATTGCGCTCATCATTTTTTTATTTAAATATTTTCCTATGTATAAATATATAGTTGCTTTCATTTTCATCGCCATTATCATCGCTTGTGGAAATGATACTTCTGAAAGTACACCGCCCGTCTTCGACGAGTTCAAATACGGCGCTAAAGTCTTCCAAAAAAATTGTGTACTTTGCCACGGAATTGATGGTAAGCTACAATTTAATGGTGCCAAAGATATCACGAAATCAACACTAACGTTAGACGAGCGTATTCTCTTAGTTACCAATGGTAGAAAAACAATGACTCCTTTTAAGGGAATTTTATCAGAAAAGAAAATTAAAGCCGTAGCTGCGTATACCATGAAAATGAAAAAAGAATAAGTATCCGAGTAAATGCTAAAGCAAAAAAATGTCTAAGAAAACCTATCAAGTCATTGGACTCATGTCAGGTAGTTCACTCGATGGTCTAGATCTGGCTTACTGTAGTTTTGAAGTCGATACAGAAGCTGATAACCCTATTGCGTATTGGCAATTACACATCGGCGAAACCATCCCACTTTCAGAAAAGTGGCAAACGAGACTCTTTAATCTCCCGCAACAGCAGGCATTAACTTTCGCCCAAACGCACAGCTACTTTGGTCATTACACTGCCGAACTTGTCAATGAATTTATTAAACGCCATCAATTAGAAGTTGATTTTATTGCAGCGCACGGGCATACCATTTTTCATTATCCAGACAAACGAGTTACGGTACAAATTGGCGACGGTGCGGCAATCGCCGCCCTAACAGGGTTGCCAGTAGTCAATAATTTCAGAACCCAAGATATTGCTATTAACGGCGAAGGAACACCACTCGCTCCTATTGCAGACAAACTTCTTTTTCAAGGTTACGATTTTTATCTCAACCTTGGTGGCATCGCTAATATTACCTGCAATGCCAATGGTAAATATATTGCATTCGATATCGGTCCTGCGAATCAAGTATTCAATGTCCTTGCGAATCAACTGGAGCTTGACTTTGATCGAGACGGTGCCTTAGCCGCACAAGCCCAACGTATAGATTCCTTATGGCAGCAATTAAATGAAATGCCTTATTTTAGTAAACCATATCCAAAATCATTAGACAACAATTGGATTCGAGAAGAAGTATTTCCACTTTATTTTGCTGACCTAGAAGCATGGGAAAATAAACTACATACCGCTTGTTTACATCTCGCCTATCAAACGACTCAGTCCATCCAACAAATTTTAACGCAAGAACAAAATCATAAAAATAATTACCGTCTACTTGCAACGGGTGGCGGCACCAAAAATAAGTTTTTATTGCAATGCATCAAGACCGCTTGCGCTACCTTGGCACCTACCGAAGTAGTCGTTCCTTCTGCTGATGTCATTGATTTTAAAGAAGCTATTCTGATTGCTTTAATGGGAGTATTGAGAGTTGAAAATATTCCTAATTGCTTACAAACTGTTACGGGCGCTACCCACGATACGATCGGTGGATCTATTTTTCAAGGCACAAAAAAGTTTATTTAAATTGTATGAGTAAAACAAAAAAAATATTCGTTACGGGAGGTACTGGTTTTCTAGGTTCTTATCTCATTCGTTACCTACTCAAAGCAGGCCATCAAGTGCGCGCCTTGAAACGAGCAACGAGTAAAATGGATTTGGTTGCACCAGTAGTCGATCAAGTAGAATGGATTGAAGGCGATCTGTCGGATACACCGTTGCTAGAAGATACCTTACAAGATATTCAACAAATTTATCACTGTGCTGCAATGGTTTCCTTTGATCCCAAAGATATCGAAGAGATGATCTTTGTCAACGTCGAAGGTACCGCCAACCTTGTTAACGTCGCACTAGAAACGAAGCCAGAAAAGTTGGTTCACATTAGTTCTATCGCCGCCATTGGTCGTACGAAAGAGCACAAACATATCAGTGAAAAAACAAAATGGCAGCGAAGCAAACTCAATTCCTATTACGCCATCAGTAAATATCAGGCAGAGCAAGAAGTATGGCGAGGTGTTGCCGAAGGGCTAAATGCAGCGGTCATTAATCCTTCTGTAATTTTAGGAAGTGGTTTTTGGGAAGCAGGTTCGGGGAAATTTTTTACCAATATCTGGGAAGGCCTAAAGTATTATCCACCAGGAACTACGGGCTTTGTCGATGTACGAGACGTAGCCAAATTAGCTATCCAACTCATGTCAAGCGATATTCTAGCACAACGATTTATTGCGAATGGAGAAAACCTGAAGTATAAAACTATCTTAGATGAAATTGCCAAAGGACTGGGCAAAACGCCACCTTCCATGAAAGCTACTCCGTTGCTCAGCGCTATTGCTTGGCGACTAGCTTGGCTCAAGTCTAAAGTTACAAAGAAGAAACCTTTACTTACCCGTGCTACGGCAAAACTCGCCGGAAGTACCTACTTTTATGATAACAAAGCTTCTTTGGAAAACTTTGATTTTAAATACACTCCAATCCAACAAACAATTCAAGAAACCGCAGAGCAATTTCTTTTGGCAAAAAAAGAAAATTTAGCTGCGCAGTTCTTAAAATTAAATTAGACAATCGATTACACGATCTACAATTTACTCTTCTGGCGGAGTATAATCGCCGACATCCATCGTTGGCTTATCTTTATCTAGTCCGTTGAAGATTTCGTTCAATCGATACATCTCATCTAGCGTATCATCCAGATAAAACTGAACATGAGGAATACGACGAACGTGCTTGCGTACGCGCTGACCTAAAATCTGTCGCAAGCGATGAATATTTTCTTGCAGTTGAAGGATTGGCGCTTGCTTATTCTCCGTATTATAAACGCTCATATAAATTTTAGCAATCCCCAAATCAGGAGACATCTTGACCTGAGTAACCGTAACCAAAATCTCCGATCCATAAATATAACTTCCCTCTTGCTGCAAAACGATACCAAAGTTTCTCTTAATTATTTCTCCCGTTTGCTGCTGTCTCTTTGTTTCCATGTTCTTAACTTGATTCCTTTGATAATTTTTTATTTGCTAAATAAACGAATAATTTTGTGGCTTGCGCAGTACAAAGATATTGATCACACTTTAATATTAAACTATTCTTTAGCATTTTTTTATTGACCCCTTCTTCACAACTTAAATCTTATTGCTCAAAAACGATTCCATTTATACTGAACAACGTATCTAATAGAATAGTTTCTTCTACAGCACTTGGTTTTCCAATTTTTCCTATAACTGCTAAATTAAATCGTCAGATTTATTACATTTGCGTAACAAACATTTCATCGTGGCTAACCAGCATAACATACTAGAAAGTTCTATCGAATTCCTCAAAGGAGTAGGTCCGAGTAAAGGGGAGCTTTTGAAAAAGGAACTAGGCATTTTTGTTTTCCAAGACCTGTTGATGCACTTTCCTTATCGCTACGTAGATAAAACTCGTTTTCACCGCATCGGAGAAATCAATTACCAGAGTGATGTCGTTCAACTTCGCGGGGTACTACGGCGCTTAAATAGTGTGGGAGAAGGTCGAAAAAAACGCCTCGTTGGTAGTTTTAGAGATGATAGTGGTGTAATAGAATTAGTTTGGTTTAAAGGGGCGCATTGGCTCGAAAAAAACTTGCTAATCGGAGGGGAATATGTGGTCTTTGGAAAGATTAATAATTTTAAAGGGAAAATTACCATTCCCCACCCAGAAATAGAAAAAGTAACCCCCGAAAATACGACCAAAGCCAATACCTTCGCGCCAGTATATCCTAGCACCGAAAAGCTAAATGCCAAAGGACTCGATGCTAAAGGACAACGCCGTGTCATTCAAGAATTGTTTAAGCGCTTGACGCCCGAACATATTCCCGAGAACCTGCCCGCGTACCTTGTACAAAAGTTCAAATTTAAAAATAGGTTTGATGCTTTTCGCCAAGTCCATTTTCCACAAACGGCAACCGCACTCAAAGCCGCAAGCAATCGTTTGAAATTTGAAGAGTTGTTTTTTCTTCAACTGCGACTCTTGCAATTACGGAGAAAAAGAAAAAGTGCTATTAAGGGACACCTCTTCCCCACCATTGGGACTTACTTTAATCGTTTTTTCAAAGAAAAAATTCCATTCGAACTCACTGGCGCACAAAAGCGAGTGCTCCGAGAAATTCGTAGAGATCTCGGTGCTGGTATTCAGATGAATCGCTTACTACAAGGGGACGTAGGAAGTGGTAAAACAATTGTGGGCTTAATGACTATGCTCATGGCAATCGACAACGGTTTTCAAACTTGCCTGATGGCGCCAACCGAAATCTTAGCACAACAACATTATAATTCGATCCAAGAAATGGTGGATGGTTTAGGAATCGAAGTGGGCTTTCTCTCAGGAAGTGTCAAAGGTAAACGCCGAAAAGAGTTGCTAGCTCGCTTAGCCGATGGCGACATTCATATTCTAATTGGAACGCACGCCCTAATTGAACCCCCTGTCATTTTCAAAAACCTCGGCCTTGCCATCACCGATGAGCAGCATCGTTTTGGCGTGGCACAACGCTCTAAACTCTGGCAAAAAAGTCATCCTTATCCACCGCACGTAATGGTGATGACCGCTACTCCTATTCCTCGTACACTAGCCATGACTTTATACGGTGACCTTGATGTCTCCGTGATTGACGAGTTACCTCCCGGAAGAAAGGAAATTACTACGCTCCATAAAAATGAGAATAATCGACTGCGGGTCATTGGTTTTATGCGCGAAGAAATTGCGAAAGGTAGACAGGTATATGTTGTATTTCCACTCATCGAAGAATCTGCCACGCTAGATCTCAAGAATCTGGAAGATGGATACGAAGCACTAATTCGAGAATTCCCAGCCCCTGAATTTCAAATTAGTGTTGTTCATGGAAGAATGAAAGCCAAGGATAAGGAGTTTGAAATGCAACGCTTCGTCAAAGGAACAACTCAGATTATGGTAGCAACCACCGTGATTGAAGTTGGCGTCAACGTTCCTAATGCTTCGGTCATGATTATTGAAAATACGGAACGGTTTGGTTTGTCGCAGTTGCATCAATTGCGAGGTAGAGTCGGTAGAGGTGCCGAAAAGTCTTACTGCTTACTCTTATCAAGTTTCAAACTCAGTAAAGAGGCCAAAGAAAGAATTCATACTATGGTCCGTACTAATAATGGATTTGAAATTGCCGAAGCAGATTTGAAACTAAGAGGACCTGGGAATATTGAAGGAACCCAACAAAGCGGTATTCTAAACTTCAAGATTGCAGACCTTGCTAAAGATGGTAAGATTCTACAAGCTGCTAGAGAAGTCGCCGCTAGAATTTTAGACGATGATCCAGATTTTGAACGACCAGAGCACCAAAACATTAAAAAATTCTTATTTAAACACGGAAAGCAAGTAAAAGCTTGGAGCAGAATCAGTTAGTGCCGTTGTGGTACTTTATTTGTTTCTTTACTTAGAAGCGGTTTGGATTTGGCTTTTGAAATTTGTTATCGTTCCTTTTTTAGCTCGTCGAGGCTCAAAAAACGGAGCTGTACTGTAGCATAAGGAGCATTTTTGCACCGAAGGATAGTTGAAAAAGGAATATCACAAAATCAAAGTGTTACATTCAAACAGCTGCTTAGACAAGATACCAAAGTTATCCTTTTTAGTTAAAAGCATTAACAAACCCTGTTGAACCTAATAAAATCTGTTAAATAAGGATAAGAAAACTTACATTTACTAGCAAGTACTAAAAGATATCCATAGATTAATCGTTATTAATACAATTCTTTTTAGAACCTATTTTTATTTTTGTGGTTCTTAGCGTTTGTTGACATTTTCAGGATTACCCTTTAAACATTCGCTTAACACTGAAATCAAATTAATGAAGACCAGCAACTCCATATTGTCAAAAATTGCACGCCGATCTTTCGGAATCTTATTTTTGCTCTTTACCACAAACTTGGTAATGACGGCTACTTTGCCAATTAAAGAGGGTACGGCAATTGATGGTCCTTACGTTTTTTATCGTGGAGGGGAAATGGTTGTCAAGTATGTCAATCTTGTTGCACAACGCTTAACCGTAAGCGAAAAGAAATTTTCTGAAAAGGCTAAACCTAGCTTAACTTGTCCCATAGAAGGTCCGTCACAGCGTTTTTTTTCCGTGACGTTGCACGATAAAATTGATATTCCACCTACTATTTATCCACAACCTAAAAAATTGTTCGCAATCTCTGATATTGAAGGAGATTTTTCAGCCTTAGCTAAATCGCTGCGTGGTAATGGAGTCATTAACGAAAAGTTCCAATGGATTTATGGTACTGGACACTTGGTACTCGTCGGAGACTTTTTTGACCGGGGCTTAAACGTTACAGCTTGCTTGTGGCTAATTTATGAATTAGAACGTCAAGCGACACTCGCTGGAGGAAGCGTCCACTTTATTATTGGTAACCACGAAGAAATGAATATGCGGGGTGATCTTCGCTACGTACAAAAAAAATATAAGAAAGTAGCCGAAAAAATGGGTATGCCTTATACTGCTCTCTACGGACCGAGCACGGAGTTAGGTCGTTGGTTGCGCGCTAAAAACATCGTTGAAAAGATTGGAAATACCATTTTTGTACACGGTGGTCTCTCTCAGGAAATCGTTAATAGTAAATTAAGTTTAATCGAAATTAATAATATTGCCAAAAAGCACATGGGGTCTTCTTTGAGTCACATCAAAGGACATGGTCCAGCCGCCGCGTTAGTATTTGACACCCAAAGGGGACCAATGTGGTATCGAGGATATTTTGGTGGTTCTGATCAGAGTCTGGTACAAGCACTCGATTTTTACAACGCCGATAAAATGGTAGTAGGACATACTGTCGTTAAGAAAATTTGTACGCTTTATGACCAAAAGCTTTATGCAATTGATGTTAAGCACAGCGAAGTTTTAGGAAAAGGTGCCCCTAATGCAATTTTGCAGGAAAGTGGAAAGTTTTATTGCGTCAGCGTTAATGGTGCTAAAAATAAAATCGTCGCTGCTCAAGTTGATGAAGTGGCTAAAATGTCTGGCAGTCTCCGTAAGATGTCTGCTGTTAATACTGTTTTCAACGCCATTAAAACGGGTACATTCCCTACGATTAGTGAATTTTTAGCAAAGGGAAATGATGTTAATGGACACTACTCTAGTAAAAAGTATACCTTATTGCACTACGCAATCAAATACGACCGCTTGGACGTTGTAAAGTTTTTAGTCGCGCAGGGAGCTAGCATTGAAAGTCGCTATAGTGACCAGACGTGTTTGATGTACGCTATTAAATATCAACAGGCAAATATCATTCGTTACCTCATTGCAAAAGGCGTTAGGATTAATGCCAAGAATCAACGAAAACAAACGGCGATTTTCTACGCAGCCAGTTATGCTGACCTGAAAATGACTCAGTTTTTAGTAGATAAAGGTGCTAAAACTAATGTGCAAGATGCGGAAGGTAAGACGCCATTGACCTATGCACAAAAACATAAAAATAAGCCCGTTGCACTTTATTTAAGGTCTTTAAGGTAATTTCTAAGCCTTTCTAAGCTATCCAATCCTTCTAAAAAAAACCGACTAGCTTTCTTTTTATTCAAAAGAAAGACTAGCCGAGCCCTACACGCAGCGCGCGTAGTTTAGAAGTTCTGCTTATTGCTAAGCATGCTTTTACACTATTATAACCTAGAGGATTCCTGATTGTTCAAAATAAAAGTTTTTTTTCTAAAAAAAAGTAAATGAAGTTGTTTTAAAATAGGTAGCTGAAATATTGCAAGCCATTGACTTCCAATATTTCAGCTAATTTTTTTCCCCGTAGCGATGGTTACGAAAAAAAATGGAGCTTCCTTTTGAAAGCCAAGCACTTACAACTAATTTCAACCCACATTTTTAAACAACTTCAATAATTGGTAATCATCAATGATTCAGGATAGCCTTTAAAGACAATATTCAATTTATATTACTTAACGAAATTGCACATACAAAAGCCCTACAAATATTCAAAATATTCGTAGGGCTTTGACCAATCAACAACGTCAATAAGTAAGTGCTTATTAATTCTTTATTTTAGCGGGAGCTGGTTCTACCAAAATTTCTCCCATCAACGTTAGATACGTTTGAACAGGATCTGTGTTCGCCGTAAGAGTCACTCTTTTTCTTTGCTTTCCTTTTTTTCCTTTAGAACTAAACGTTACTTTAATTTCTGCGGTAGCACCAGGAGCAATTGGTTCTCTCGGCCATTTAGGCACGGTACAACCACAAGAGCCTTTTGCCTTGGAGATAATTAACGGTTCCTTTCCTGTATTTTTTACAAGGTATTCAAAACTTACTTTTTCACCTTGCGTAATTACTCCAAAATCATATTCTGGATTGCTTACTTCCATCGTAGTCACGGGAGCGTTTGATTTAGGTGCTTTTACAATATCTCGTTTTGGTTTAGCCGGTTGATAAGCTGCTTTTCCGATCTCTTTTTTAGTTTTCTTCATTTTTGCAAGCTCGTTCTTCTTCACCCTTGCTTGCGTATAGTTTAAAACTTTCTCCATTTGCGCTGGCGACATTTTCTTGAGCATCTTCAAAGTCTCTTTTTTCGCATCTGTTTTCTTGTGCTGAGTCGCGTAAGTCAGAATCGCCATTTGTTCCTCTGGAGATAAATTGTCCATCATCTTGGCTAATTCCTTTTTGTAGTATTTTTTATTCTTTTTGACTACTTTTTCTTGTGCCATGCTCACCGTCGAGAGACTAAAGGTGAGTAGACAAACAAACATGATTTTTAAGGTCTTCATACTATTTTTAAATTTATTTTGATAATTAATTTACTTAAACTCCCAAAAGAGTATTTACTCAATTTACAATTTTTCGATGACTTTATTATAAAAGTTATGGATTTGCTAGTTCTTCGTCAACCAGACTAATTTTATATTTTTAGTCACTCACGATTTTATTTACTCGAAAGAACTACCTGCTTTTGCTTTTTTCAGTAATAATGGTGGTGCCTTATATCGAGGTCCATATTGTTTTTCATAAACGCCACATCGTTCTACAAAGTCAGCTAAACCGTAATCGTTAATGTACTGAATTACGCCTCCTTTGAAAGAAGGAAATCCCCAACCATAAATGCTTCCTAAATTTGCTTCGGGAATAGATCCTATCACACCTTCTTGCAAACACCAAACCGCTTCTAATACTTGTACAAATAAAAAGCGCTCCTTAATTTCGTTCGTATCATATTGCTCCTTTTGAGTAGGAAAGTGAGTCGTTAATCCTTCCCATATTTTGTACTCGCCCGTAGGCTCATAATCGTAAAATCCAGCAAGTTTTCTTTTTCCCAATCGCTCGTGTGTATCCTTCATCAGTAGTAATACTTCTACCGCAGGATGTTGAATATATTGAGGACCGTAAAGCTCTGCTGCTTGATTTTCGTAACGCAGTACCATTGCCATAGACAATTCATCCGCTAACATCAAGGCGGGTTTTGACATTCCTACTTGTCTACCTAAATTTTCAATTAGCGCCGGAGGATAACCTTCTTGCAACATATAGATCCCTTCGAGGATATAAGTATTTTGTACTCTCGAAGCATAAAATCCCCAACTGTCTTTCACAATCAAAGGTGTTTTTTTAATTGCTTTGACAAAGTCGAACGCTCGGGCAATCGTTTCATCTGAAGTTAATTTACCTCGTACAATTTCTACTACCGGTCTTTCTGCTGCTGGAGCGAAAAAGTGTAATCCTACAAAATTTTCTGGTCGAGAAGAATGCTTGGCCAAATCAGTGATGTGAATACTAGAAGTATTACTCGCAAAGAGCGAATATTCATCCATGTATACTTCAGCTTCTTTGGTAACTTTTGCCTTGAGGTTTTGATTTTCAAAAACGGCTTCAATCACTAAATCGCAATGCTCAAATGCTTCTGAAAATTCGGTAGTCTCCAAACGTTGTAAACGTTCCTCTAGTTCTTGCTCCGTAATTTTATCTTGAGCAACCAATGCTAACAAGCGATCCTTCACATAAATTCTGCTCCGTTCGGCAACCTCTTTTGTGATATCCTTTACCACTACTTCTAAGCCACGCATCAAGCAAGCTAGTGCAATACCTGAGCCCATATTACCTGCACCAATGATTCCAATTCTTCTGGGTCGAAATTTACCATAGCCTTTAGGTCTATTCTCTCCGCTACGAATCGCATTGACATCGTACCAAAAAGCCTTAGTCATATTTTTAGCAGCTTTACTCAAGACCAATTCGGTAAAAGAACGACTTTCGATGCGACAAGCCGTATCGAAATCTACTTTAGAGCCTTCGACCAAGGTATTGAGAATAGCTTGAGGTGCGGGAAAATTATGCCGATATTTTTTAGCTAAGCCCGCGGCGATGAATTGCACACTTTGAGCTACAGAAGGATCTTTCGCGGAGCCGCCACGAATCGTTCCCCCTTTCTTGTCCCAAATGCGACGACCTTCTTGTCCCGCTAAAATCCAAGCGCTGGCCTGATCCAACAGATCCGCTTCGTCGGTAGCGAGTGCGTCAATGATCCCCAATTTTAGCGCTGCTCTCGGGGAGTAAGTCGTTCCTTCGGACAATACATCAAAAGCATTTACCAAACCTAAGGTCCACAAGAGTCGAATCGTTCCCCCGTTACCGGGCATGATTCCAAGTTTTACTTCGGGGTGTCCTAATCTAGTTTTAGGGTTATCGATGGCAATCCGGTGATGACAAGCCAGTGCTAATTCGAAACCATTACCCAAAGCAGCACCATTGATAGCGGCTACGACGGGGATTCCGGGTGCCTCTAATTCTCTAAAAACGCTTTGTAAAGTTTGAGAAAATTTATAGATTTCTGCCGCACCATTTGATTGATAGAGATAATCCAAATCTCCTCCTGTCAAAAAAGTTTTTTTCGCAGAACGAATGATAATTCCTTTCAACGCTTTCTTTTCTTTTTCTTTTTTCAAGTGCGCTAAAACGGGTAAAAATGCCAAGCCTAATTTATGGTTAATAATATTAGCACTCCGCCCCGTCATCTCTAAGGTGAGGGTAACAATTTGATCCGTATCTTTTTTATATTTTATCATTGCTCTGTCTTTATACCCTTTCTATAATTGTAGCAACCCCCATACCTCCACCGATACAAAGCGTTACTAAACCCGTTGATAAATCACGCCGTTCCATTTCATCTAATAAAGTACCCAGTAACATCGCCCCCGTAGCACCCAGTGGATGTCCTAGCGCAATTGCCCCTCCATTAACATTGAGTATTTCATCGTTAATATCTAGGTCTCGTTGAAACTTTAAAACGGCGGCAGCAAATGCTTCGTTCATTTCCCAAAGGTCAATATCACTGGCATTCATACCTGCTTTTTGTAGAGCCTTGTGCGTAGCCGGTGTTGGCCCTTGTAACATAATCGTTGGCTCAGAACCGACCGTAGCAGCACTCAAAATTTTAGCTCTTGGTTTGAGATTCATTTTTTTGCCACTCTCTTCGTTACCAAGCAAAACTAACGCTGCGCCATCCACAATACCCGAAGAATTCCCCGCCGTATGTACGTGCTGAATTTTTTCTAAAAAGGGATACTTCCGTAACGCCAAACTATCAAAACCAAGTTCTCCTAATTTTGCGAATGCGGATCGTAAATTAGATAGTCCCTCGATATTCGTTTGTGGTCGAAGGTATTCATCCTTGTCTAGAATTAATAAACCATTGGGATCATAAATTGGAACGATGGAGCGATCAAAATGGGCGGCGGTCTGAGCAGCGGCAGCGCGTTGCTGCGATTGCAACGCATAGCGATCTACCGTATCTCGATCAAACCCTTCGATGGTAGCGATCAGGTCAGCTGAAATTCCTTGAGGAATATAAGGAATTTTATTAATTACATTAGGATCGTACAAGAGCGCACCTCCATCACTTCCCATCTTTACTCTACTCATGCATTCAATTCCTCCCGCAATGACAACGTCGTCCCACGTAGAACGAATTTTCATAGCGGCGAGATTTACCGCGTCCAGGCCTGATCCACAAAAGCGATTAATTTGTACTCCTGCTACCCGATCATCCCAGCCAGCATATAGTAAACCTGCTTTGGCGATATCTGCGCCTTGATCGTCGGTGGGGCTAACACAACCTAGGATCAAATCGTCGACGACAGAGGTATCCAACTGATTTCTATCTTTTAGCTGATTGAGTAATGTTGCTAGAAGTTGAATAGGTTTTAATTCGTATAAAGCACCACTGGCTTTGCCCTTTCCTCTCGGTGTTCGTAAAGCATCAAAAATAAAAGCGTCTTTCATGGAAAAGAATCGTTAGGTAGTGAACTCATCATGAAAGCTGTTTTAAAAATTGAAGTCTTACTTTAACAAGCTATTTTTACAACTATCATGATAAAAAACAAAAATATTAATAATATCTGGTTCTTTGACAAAATGATACTTTGAAGTTATTTTAAATTTTAAAATCATAGCTAAAAACAAGTTCTAGGCAAACAAAGCCGATGCCCTCTTATATTTAGTCCGCTTTTTATCCGCTTCGGTAGAAATATTATTTCTTTCTACCTGCTAATGTTTTATCTTTGTTCTAAGAAGTAGCTTACAGAAAAAATTAGGCCAAGACCTCAAATAATTGTTTAAAACTATAGCATAAAATGGCAACGAAAAAATTACAGCTGACCGCTTTTGCACGCTTTTTCATCTTAATGATTGTTGTAGCACCGCTAGCTTATATGGGAGCATCTTATTACAATAATCAAGATGGACTACAGAATTTAAAAGATTTATTTAGTGGTAAACTTCCTTCTAGCTCCACGACAGCAGTGGTGGAAGAACCCGCGGTGGAAGATGTTAGAGAAATGCCTAGCAATCAAATGCCTGCAACGGTCACCAAAAACATTCCAGATTCGGATACGGACCAAGCGAAAATAAAGGATCTTAACGATGAGTTAACTTATAAAAATCGACGAATCCAAGAATTGACGGAAGAAGTTGAAACGCTCAAAAATCAACTCAAAGAGAAAGCAGAAACGATGGCGGAACAACGAATAGAAATGGATAAAATTCAGCAGCAATTGGATCTGATTAAAAAAGCGGCTAGTGGTGGCGAATAGTTTCGCTGTATGTTCCTGAATAAATAATACTTTTTGTTGAGAATTTCTTTCAAGTGATTACTGCGAAAACTCCTCCGACGAAATCTTCGCTAGGATTAATTCTATTTTAATTCTCTACTAACTTTTGTGGTATTCGGGCTTCAATTAAACCTTAGCTTCCTCCTTTATCCCTAATAATGACAAAATAAAATTCTGTAGACCCTGTTTCGTGCTAAAAAATGGCTTATCTTTGCATCTTTATTTTAGAAACTTAAAATTTTCGTTTTATAATGATCAAAATATTAGCCAACGACGGTATCCATCCTGATGGTCAAGCATTACTAGAAAAGTCTAACTTTCAAGTTGTAACAGAAAAGGTTGCACAAGAAGATTTAGGAAAAGAACTCCCGAATTACGACGTAATTATTGTTAGAAGTGCAACGACGGTGCGCCAAGCATTAATCGATCAATGCCCGAACCTCAAAATCATTGCAAGAGCGGGTGTAGGCTTAGACAATATTGACGTGGATTATGCGAAAAGTAAAGGAATTACGGTTGTTAATACGCCAAGTGCTTCTTCTGCTGCTGTAGCAGAATTGGTATTTGCACACCTTTTTGGTATTGCGCGTTCGCTTTACAAAGCCAACCGAGAAATGCCTAGTCAGGGAGATACTGCTTTCAAAAAACTCAAAAAATCTTATGCTAAAGGTTTCCAACTCCAAGGTAAGACTTTAGGCATTATCGGTTTGGGTCGAATCGGACAAGAAACGGCGCGTATTGGTTTGGCTTTGGGCATGAAAGTATTACCTGTTGATCCATTCATTGAGGAAGCAGAAATTAACATTCAGTTATATGATAATAGCCTCGATTTAAGTATCAAGTTAGCGACGACGAGTATGGAAAAAATGTTGGCAGCATCCGATGTGATTACCCTACATATTCCTTTCACGGGCAAAGCGGTCATTGGTGCAGATGAGTTTGCACAGATGAAAGATGGCACGATTCTAATTAACGCCTCAAGAGGTGGTACGGTAGATGAAGTAGCTCTTTTAGCTGCTTTGGAAAGTGGTAAAATTGCATCTGCCGGGGTTGACGTTTTTGATTCTGAGCCGACACCCAGAAAAGCTTTATTGACGCATCCCAATGTATCTTTGACGCCTCATATTGGTGCTTCGACGCAGGAAGCTCAGTCCAACATTGGTTTGGAATTAGCGGATCAAATTATCGCTTACTACAAAGAACAAAAATAAGATTTCAGTATACCAAACGGTTAGATTCCAGTAATCGCCGTGCTACGAAAAATCCCTTGCCTAGCTTTTGCTCGACAAGGGATTTTTTAGTCAAACTATGTTTAACTAAATTGGTAGCTTTCGCAGTTTACTTAAAATCAAGTAATTCGATATCAAAAACGAGCACCGCATTGGCAGGAATAACATCACCAATGGCACGTGAACCGTAAGCCATTTTTGAAGGAATAAAGAATTGACCTTTACCACCTTTTCCTAACATCGGAATTGCTTCTTGCCAGCCTTTAATTACCTTGCCCAAGTCAAATTTAAGCGGTTCACCACGATCCACCGAAGAATCAAAAATGTCTCCATTGAGTAAAGTACCGTGATAGTGTGCCGTAATTTTTGAGTTTTTGTCAGGTCGTTCATCGCCCGTACCGTAATTCTCGATCGCGTAATAAATTCCAGAAGGCGTTGATTGCACATCTAGTTCATTATCTATGGCATACTGCAAAATGAGGTTTTTATCAATTTGTACTTGCGAGGTTGGCGCCGCTACCATCTCTGATTTTAAGCGTTTTTCTAATTTAGGGGTGCAAGCTGACAAAATCATTAACGTGGTAAAAAATAACATCACCTTCTTCATAATCCGTTTTTTTACAATTTTTTATATTCAAGTTGTTTAAAAATCATCTACTAAATCAAAACTAATTAGTTCTATTTTGAATACTAGTGGCGAATTCGGCGGAATAAAGTTAGGAAAACCGCGTTCGCCATATGCGTAATGAGAAGGAATAATAAATAGACCACTTCCTCCAGGTTTTAACATTGGAATGACTTCCTGCCAACCTTTGATCACACTGTTTAAAGTAAACTCTAGTGGCTTTCCAGCCGAATAAGAAGAATCAAATTCTTTGCCATTCAAAAAACTACCTTTATAGTTGGCCGTAATCATATCTGTCATTCCAGGGTGACTTCCCTTTCCTGGCGTTATGATTTGATAATAGATTCCCGAAGCAGTAGGTTGCACATCATACCCTTGATCAATAGCGTGGTTGATAATCACATTGCGTTCAATTTCTGCTTGTGTTTTGGGATTGGCGACTAAATCTTTGGACAAACGCTCCACCAATACCGCTTCACTTGCTTTTTTGACGGGGTTGGATTCCTGACAACTCCAGCATAATAGTAATAATAAACTTAAAACAAATAGGTGCTTTTGCATGGAAGATTTGCGTTGATTGGAATCAAAGTTAAGGATTATTAATAATGGGACAAAATAAAACTGGTCAAAGCGCTCGTTTAAAACGAGCAATCGCTTTGACCAGTTTGAAATAATATTGAAGTTGTTTTGAAATAGATTCGTAAAATTCTCAAGGCAAGCCTTAGTCTGCCGTCCGAATTTTAGTACTCCGTTGAATCCAACAGCCCACTTTATAGCTTCCTCCTACTTTTAAGCCTCTTAAGAAAATGTCTCCTTTCGTAGGCATATACTTCGCGTATTTATTGATTAAGCGATTCGCATCGGAAGCTACGGACGGGTCTACCGACTTTGCTTTCTGCCACATATCAATCGCCGGCCAGGTAACAACTTGGCTATCAAATCCGGTCCCTGGTCCGCAAAGCGCGCCACTAGAAGCGTATAGATTTCCAATTACTAAATAAGGTTCTCCCCAGTTTGGTCTCGCATCTGCAGCTTTCTGAGCGAAGGTTCGAGCTTGTGAAAAGCGCTTCAAGTAAGCGTAATAAATTTTAGCAACTCGTAAGTAATACATTGACTTTTTCTCGGCATCATTTGCTTCTTCTGCTGCTAAGGTATATTTTTTCACTGCTTCACTATAATTTCCATCTCGCAAGGCTTCGTATCCAAGTCTTGCAGCACTCTTTTCCTTTGGATCAACCACCTCAACAGGATTACATTTTGCTACCAGTGCTTTCAAATTGATCATTTTAGGATCCGTCTCGGGACAACCTCCCCAACGTAATCTTCCGTAAACCATTTCTGTTACGTCGCAATTTGTCGGTTCTGCTTCGTGCTCTCCGTAGTATTTACTGCTGTAGTAATCACAATCGTAGAAGTCTTTAACGCCCTCCAAAGATTCTAACCTTACTGGTGCATAACTTTCAACTACTTTCCAAGGATCGCACTGCTTCCCCTCACAAGTTTTGAGACCTTCAGCGATAATATCCTTGATTTGCTTCGTATAGTCCTGCGCTTCTGCCATCGGAATTTTTTCAGCTAAAAAGCGATCGACCATCATCGCCGTAAAAGGATTGAGGATAAAGTAGTTGGATTTAATCCCATCTTCTTTGATCGATTTTTTGAAAAGCTCGTAGGTTTCCTCTTCTGTCCCGTAGTCAGGGTATTTATAATAAAGGTCAAAAGCTTTTTTACCATAGACGTAACCTTTTTCCCCGTAACAATCCGCCAATTCATCATAGAGTCTCATAATGACTGCCATGTGCTCATCTTTTTTAGCTTTATCAGTCGCTTGAGTGTAAAAGTGATCATAGATTTTAATTCCATCCACAAAGTGGTAATTTCTTCGCCCATCCGCTGCGGGAGCAATCGTATAAGCTTCTTTCCAATACTCAAATGCTTCGTCATACTTTTTGCTACGCACGAAATCTCGATAAATTACGTGAGCATTTTTAGCTTGTTCGCCTTTTGCTGCGGAGAAGAAGGTTGGATATTTAGGGTTTGACTTTACATTATCCTCTAAAGTGGACTTTACTCTTTCTGGGGTCTCTTCAGTTTTTTTAGCCTTTTCTACCGTCTTTGGACCGCAGGCTAAAAAAAGTACTAATACGCCTAAAATAGGAATAAGGCTTTTTAAAAATTTACTTGGTTGGTGTATCACTTCCATTTTTCTTTATTTTGATGAAGGAGTTGTTCTTAATATAACGCAAGATGCGCCAAATTTCCTTTAATTATTTGTTAAATCTAGTAAAGTCTAGGATATCGGTCGGGCTAGCAAACACTTTTTTCTAGCTTTTTATAGCTTGGATCTCCTGATTTATTATAAATTTGATGTATTAGCAATCAATTTATCTATCAAAAACCAATTTCTACTACGGCGTCCTCTTTTTTTTGGTTTTTGGAAAAACATTGTTGTTCTAGCCTATTTACCATTATGACAAAGAAAAAGAAAAAACTTTCTAAAAACAAATCGAGTTCTTACATTCCTGCTACTAAGACTGCGGGGCAAATGAATTTGTTGAATGCGAATGCTTTTTGGTGGTCTAGCGCAATTTTATTGCTTTGGTGTTTTGTGGTCTACTATCCCTCTTTAGATAATGGTTTTACCAATTGGGACGACGAAGTATATGTACATGAGAATCAAATGATTCACAAGTTGAATGGAGATAATTTACAAAAAATATTTAATTGGGAAAACCCTGTTTCTAGTAATTACCATCCCATTACTGTAGCCTCTTTAGCCGTCAATTATCATTTTTCGGGTTTAAATCCCAGTAGTTACCATTGGACGAATTTAATCTTTCATTTATTGAATACCTTTTTGGTCTTTTACTTCGTATTTTATCTAAGTCGACAAAATTTAATCGTTGCTTGGATCGCTGCTTTTATATTTGGTTTACATCCGATGCACGTCGAATCGGTTGCTTGGATTTCAGAACGAAAGGATGTTTTATACGCTTTTTTCTTTTTGTTGAGTATGATTAGTTATCTACGGTACGTGCGCCAAATGAAGGCTAATTATTTATACGCTGCTCTCTTTTTATTTGTGCTAGCTTGTTTATCCAAAGCAATGGCCGTCGTTCTAGCACCAATACTTTTATTGCTTGATTATTGGGAAAACCGTGCTTTCACGCAAAAAAGTATTTTAGAAAAAGTGCCCTTTTTTATCGTTGCTTTAGTTTTTGGATTGCTCGCCGTGAAGGTTCAATCCGAAGGTGGTGCTGTGGCTACGTATGACACTTTCAGTACTTTCCAGCGGTTTAACTTTGCGGGATACGGTTTTGTAATGTACATTTATAAATTCTTTTTCCCGCTGCAAGTTTCGACCTTTTATCCTTATCCGAACTTGACGGCGAGCGGAAATTTGCCCAGCATTTTTTACGTTACTCCCATTCTAAGTATCATCATTCTTGCAGCAAGCGTCTACAGCAAAAAATATACAAAAGTTATCTTTTGGGGAATTGGTTTTTATCTGTTGACGGTCGTATTAGTTTTGCAATTTATGTCGGTAGGGCAAGTGGTGATGGCTGATCGTTACACCTACTTACCATACCTTGGATTAGCTTTTATCTTAGCGATGGGCTTTCATACGCTTTGGCACAACAAACAAGCTTCCGATACGCTCAGATATGCAGCAGCGGGTGGGCTCGTCTTATACTTTGGTCTATTGAGTTATCAAACTCGGGAAGCTTGTAAAATTTGGAAAAATAGCGAGACCTTATGGACAAATGTAATTGAACAATTTCCTTATACCGATTATGCTAAAGTTTTTAGAGCTTATCAAAACAGGGGAAACTACTATGGTAAAAATGGACGAATCGAAGAGAGTCTCAGCGATCTAAATATTGCAGTACAATTGGAGCCCAACGAATCTAAAACTTACGAATCTTTGGGTAACGCTTACGGGAGTCAAAATCAGTTGGAAAAGGCTTTATCATTTTACCAAAAAGCGATTGCATTAGATCCGAGTAAAGCAAGTTTATATTTTAATCGGGCCGTCGTTTTTTCCCAACAAAAACGTTTTAACGAAGCTTTTCGGGATTATCAAAAAGCGATTGATTTGGGGCAGGATTTGTATACGGTACTTCCGAATCGTGCTTTTGCACAAATGGAAGCTGGACAATTTGCCGCAGCTTTAGCAGATTATAATAGTTTGATTCAAGCCCAACCTAATAATGCACGATTTTACCTTTTCCGAGGGAAAGTATATTTTAAACAAGCTAATTATCCGGCTGCCATTCAGGATTTTCAAATTTATGTAAATGCAAATCCAAATGACGGTGAAGGCAACTTTAATTTATCACTCAGCTATTTTCAAAGTAATAATTTACCACAAGCACAGGCTTACGCCAGAAAAGCTTTGCAAGCAGGATTTCCTTTGAGTCAGGGCTATCGACAGCAGTTAGGTATTTAAGATAGAGCGTAGCATACTATTATTTTAGGAGTTTAAATCCTTTTACGCTTTCCTTCCTAAGAATAGTTTTTCTTAAAGAAGTTGTTTAAAAATAGATAGATGATTTATTTGCAAGCCCCATTTTAAAACAATTTTAAAACGAAGAAGGGTTCAAAAGCAAATTGCTTTTGAACCCTTCTTTTTATTAGCGAAGTTATTTAAAATTAAACTTTTAGTGTTTATTTATTAAATCTCAACTTTACAGATTCGCCAATCCAGCAACCAACAGAAACGGTTTGTCCTTCTTTCTTGCCCTGCATGAAACCCGTTTCAGCTTCTGGTCGATAAGCGTTGTACTTTGCGATCTTACCACCGACTTCTACAGAAGAATCAATTGATCTAGCGTAGTTCCATTTTTCGAGTGCAGCGAGTACGGCTAAAGAACGATTCCACGCATCACTTCCACAACTGCTACTAGAGGCAGCATACATATCTCCAATTAATTCGTAAGGTTTTCCCCAGCCAGATTTTAATTTAGCGGCTTTACGAGCATGACCTCTTGCGGAAGAGTAACGCTTCAATTTTCTAAACTCGATAGAAGCCATTGAAAAGTGAATTTTTGCTTGCTCTTCTGGATCGGTTTCTTTTTCTAGCGCTTCTTCGTATTTAGCTAAAGCCTCAGCGTATTGACCTTCTTTGTATAATTGACTGGCAACGTAAGCAGGATTATTCGCTAGTCGTTCTGTTCTAATTCTTTCTTTTTCTGCTTCAATGTAGGCGTTATCCTTCAATGAAATTTCTTTCATAATTGGATCTTCTTTATCGCAACCGTGTGCCGCTAATTCCTTGTAGACTTCTCGATATACCTCTCGATTATCCGGATCTGCTTGGTACATCGGTACCAACTTAGCTTTGAAGTAAGCACAGTCAAACATTTGATCTTCGTACTTCAAGAATACGCCATTCATTGACTCTTTTGCTTGTTCAAATTGTGCTTTGAATCTTGTATTGTTGGCGATATTATGGTCTGCAATTTCGTTCAGCTCCGCATAGATCGCACGAATTTTATCTTTATCGATCAAATCATTAGTAAACATATAAACCGCTACTCGGGCATAAGGATCGAGTACAATGTATTCGATATTGTTTTTCCCCGTTTCTACTGATTTTTGCAATACTTCATAAGTATCTTTATAAGGCGTTTGCAAAGTATAGAACATATCAAATGCTTTTCGGCCTTGGAAATATGAAATCCGTTCTTGCGTTGGAATTTTCATTTTGATGGCGCCCGATTCAAAGCAAGCAATCACTTGATCGTATAATTTAAGGATCATGTCGCTATGTTCTTTCTTTTTAGCAGCGTCTGTCTCTTTGGTGAATTTATCCTTATAGAGTTTGATACCATCGGTGTAATGGAAGTCTCTCAAACCGTCAGCTGCGGGTGCGGCTTGGTAAGCTGTTTCCCATTTGGAGAATGCGCTAGCATAGTCTTCACTTTTCATAAATCCACGATAAACGGCATGTGCATCCGTAATGGCGTCTTTGTTTGGCGCGTTGTTCCAAGTTTCACATTGCGCGTTCATTTGATTAGCTAAAAAGAATGCTAATGCAATTGGTAGGATAGTCTGAATAAATTTCTGTAGTTTTTTCATGGTTAATTGAATTTTCGTTTGAAAAACCAAAAGTCATCATTTAAAGTAAATCCGACGGTCAGCTTGTAATAATTTTCCTGCAAGGAATTTTCAGTTCCAAGTTGTCCCATCTCAAATGCAAAATTTACGAATGATACATTTTGCTGTCTTAATATAATCGGTATTCCTAGTCCAAGTGTTATACCATAATTGGTTAATTGTTTGTTAAACCCGTCTGATCGGGGGTCTTTTCCGTAAAATGCGCCCGCTCGATACCTCATTTTCTTAAAAAAGTTGTTATAAGAGCGATTATCCGGTATGTATTCTCCTCCTATACTTAGACGCCAAGAATCGGTTAAAGTCTCAGGTTTTGCATCATTTTCGTAACCAGACCAGCCCACAAAGTCATAATTCACCCCTGCACGCCACTTATTTATTTCGGTATAAACGAAGCCAATTCCTAGTTCAGCGGGTAATTTTCCGGAACCTTCGAGATCCGTTACATTTCTTAAAGTATCTACAGAATCTCCGATTCCGACAGAGTAATCTGGATTTGACCGTCTCCGTAATTGACTACTTTTCGTATTAAAAGTACTAGCAGGATTACCGTAAGCTCCGAAAGTAAAACGCCGTTGTGAGCTACGCTCTCCTTTTCGTATTGGCAGATAGTAATCATACTGTACGCCTAAATTCCAGATGAAGCCGCCCATTTTGATGCGATCTTCAAAAAGATTTTTGTACGAAGACCCTATACTTTGGAAATCAACATCACTTTGAAAGTCAATGCTTCCAAAAAAGTATCCCATCATTAGCCCCGCAGAGAAATTTTTGTATCGGACACTATTCGCCCATCTAAATTTATACGTACCGCCGTCACCAACGTAGCTGTATAGAATCGTGTCAATGCTCGGTCTAGTTTCTTCTGTTTCCACAAAATACCCTACGTTACTATAAGGACTAAGTGAGAATCCCATTCCCCAGTGAATCTTGGTATCTACTCGATCTAGCACTTCGTTACGGGGATTACGCATTGGAAAACCTAATGCAATATAAGAAAGGTTTCCACTCCAAACTTGTGCGTTTTGCCCATTGTTTGACAAATTTGCCTTCTTAGCGTGCAATCCAATCTCAAAAGCGGTTGCTCTGAGGTAACTGAGCGAAGCGGGATTATACATATTCATATCAAAAGAATTATGATATCCCGCGGCAAGGTCTCCCATTCCATTCAAGGTAGAAAAGTGCTGGTTGGTCAAATCTCCCAGTCCCAAGCGAGAATACGGAGAGTTTGTTTCCGGATCTTGCCCGAATAAAACTGAGCTGTACGCTATTGCTACAACTAGAAAAATAAATTTACTCCAATGATTGGACATTATGGTTTAAAATTTTATTTAGTCCTAAAAAAACTAAATTAGGTTCTACAAATATCTTAGTTTTCAAATGATTTGCAAAAAAATCTGCGGCACCTCCCGTTAAGATTACTTTGAGGCGACCAAATTCTTTGCGATAAGCTTTAATAAATCCTTCCATTTCGAAGACGGCTCCAAATTGAGCGCCCGTTCGAATTGCCGTTACCGAAGTTGTGCCGAGGATTTTTTCGGTTTTTTGTTGGCGTACTAGTGGTAACCGAGCGGTAAAGTGCTGCATAGCTTGCAAGCGCATTTTCACTCCTGGTGTAATATTTCCACCCAAATAATCTCCTGTTTTTGTTAAAAGATCATAGGTAATACAAGTTCCTGCATCAATAACGAGACAAGTATGGGCAGGAAATAATTGATAAGCGCCCATGACGGCTGCTAATCTATCTTTTCCTAGGGTTTTGGGTGTTCCGTATAAATTTTGAATCGGCAGTGAGGTCTTAGCGCTCAATTTAAGAAAATCGAAATTTTCAGCGAGGTATTGCTCTACCTCAATTTTGGTTGCGCCGACCACTGATAAGGCAATACTTTGAATTTTCCATTGGCGCAGTAACTTTTGTAGCTTGGGCAAATCCCATTGCTCCCAAGTTAATTTTTTGATTAAAACGCCTTCTTCAAAAACGCCAAGTTTAGTTTTCGTATTGCCGATATCAATAATCAGGTTCACTGGAATCCTATTTTTAGTGCTTAAAGTGTCTAGTGCCCGTCATGACCATTGGCAATCCCTTAGCGTTACAAAAGTCGATGCTCAATTTATCTTTAATTGAACCTCCCGGTTGAACGACCGCTTTTATTCCGGCATTAAATGCAATTTCCACACAATCAGGAAAAGGGAAAAAAGCATCCGAAGCCATCACGGCGCCCGTTGGGTCGAAGCCAAAAGTTTTCGCTTTAAGAATCGCATGATTCAAGGCATCTACTCTGGAAGTTTGTCCACAGCCCATACCAACCAATTGCTTATTTTTGGCGAGTACGATGGTATTTGACTTTAAGTGTTTGACACATTTATTTGCAAATACTAAATCTTCCAAGGCTGCGTCGGAAGCTTTTGCCTCGGTTACGGTTTTAAAATCTTCGACGGCTTCCGTTTTAAGATCAGTATCTTGTTGAATGACACCATTCAATAAGCTTTTAAAACTTTTACTGTGAATATAAAAATCTTTAATTTTTAATACTACTCTTTTTTTCTTTTTACAAAGTAAAGCTAAGGCATCCTCATCGTAGGCTGGTGCAATTACTACTTCATAAAAAATCTGGTCGATGGCCGTAGCCGTAGCGAGATCTATCTTGGTATTACACATCAAGATTCCACCAAAGGCAGAAACATTATCGCCAGCGAGTGCGTCCTCCCAAGCTTCTAATACAGTAGAACGAGTGGCAATACCACAAGGGTTGGTATGTTTTAAAACCGCAAAGGTTGGATCATCATTTTGAAACTCTCTCATTAGGTTGACCGCGGCGTCGATATCTACTAAATTATTATAGGAGAGTTCTTTCCCGTTGAGTTTATCAAACATTTCGGAAAGGTCGCCAAAAAACACACCTTCTTGGTGTGGGTTTTCTCCGTAACGCAACACTTGATTGGGGTGAATACTTTGCTTAAAGCTTAAGTCTGCACTATCTGCGTTGAAGTAATTAAAGATGGCTACATCGTAGTTGGAAGAAACCTTGAAGGCATTTCTAGCGAAAGCTTTGCGATCTTCGAGATCTGTATGTCCTTGTTTGAGGCGCAGTATTTCGTGAAACGTTGCGTAATCTTCTCGCGAAGGAACGACGACAACGTCTTGATAATTTTTGGCGGCTGCTCGAATCAAGGAGATTCCACCAATATCTATTTTTTCAATGATTGCGGCCTCTTCGTTGGTTGTAGCTAGTGTTTCTTCAAATGGGTAAAGGTCGACGATTACCAAATCGATTTCTGGAATCTGATATTCGGCAAGTTCTGCTAAATGACCTGCTTCTCTCCGTGCTAATAATCCACCAAATACTTTAGGGTGCAAAGTCTTCACTCGACCATCCAGGATTGAAGGGTAAGAAGTAACATTTTCTACTGCCTCTACTTCGATATCTAGATTTTCGATAAATTTCTGGGTACCACCCGTTGAGTAAAGTTTAACGCCTAAGGCAGCTAATTCTCTAACGATTGGTTCGAGTCCTTCTTTGGAATAAACAGAGATCAACGCAGAATTAATCTTTTTTTGTGCCATAATTTTGAAACAATGAAGAGTGGGTTAATTAAGAGTAAACGATTTTTAAAATTCCGTTAATTGACTACAACGGAGGAGTATATAAGCTAATGATTATTCTTTTTTAGTCTAAATCTCATTTCCAGAATAGTCTAAATCTCATTTTTTGGAAATCTAAATCTCATTTTTCGGAAAGCGCAAAAGTAGGTATAAATGAGGGAATTACAAAGAAAAGAAAAGGCTAGAAGTACTTTTGAGGTCTCTTCAATCCAATACGATCTGTATTTTTTAGCCTTTTAGTCTTGTCAGCAGGCATTTCACAAAGCCTAGTGAATAATTTTCAGTGATTTTTTAATAAAAAAGTGAGTGCAGAAATTAGTTTAAGGAGTTGTTTTCTCTTCGCTATTGACTTGTAGATTGAGAATATTCCCCATATGATAGCAAGTCCGACAACGAGGTTCATAAACATCTTTTTCACCGAGTACAATCGTTTCTTTGTCATTGTTTGCCAAGCGGAAAGAGTGAGTGGCTAGATTTCCACAATGCTGACAAATCGCGTGAACTTTAGTGATGTATTCTGCGACAGCTAAGAGATTAGGCATTGGTCCAAAGGGTTGCCCTAGATAATCCATATCCAAACCGGCGATGATAACCCGAATTCCACGCAACGCTAAGGTTTGGCAAACTTCTGATAGTTCCTGATCAAAAAACTGAGCTTCGTCAATACCGACGACGCTGACTCCTTCCGACAGATCTAAAAGTTTGCGCGAGTGTGCAATGGGAATTGACAAGATAGAATTGGCATCGTGAGAAACTACTTTTTGCTTATCGTAGCGTGTATCCACTTGTGGCTTAAAAATCTCAACCTTTTGATTTGCAATTTTTGCCCGTTTTAATCGACGGATTAATTCCTCGGTTTTACCCGAAAACATAGACCCGCAGATGACTTCAATCCAACCGCTCCGCTGTCCTTTAAAGTGAGGCTCAAGAAACATTTTTTAAGAGATTAAGTATTTTGTTAGACAAATAGCTCGTATTAAGTAGTTCCGTGCTTGGAGAAAAAAACTCATTATCCAGCGTAGCAAATAACTTCACTGACAAAATATTGAGATTAATTTTAATTTATTTATTTTTACCCAAAGGAGTAGTTCACGAAGGTAAAATTGAGACTTTTTTGACGAATACTGAGTATTCACAAGAAAGGACAATAATTTTCTTTTTCGCTCTACGTTTAATATTTCTGAAGTAAAGCTACTAAAATAGGAACTTATTTTCTTCTACACCGTGTATATAAAATATATTTCGAATTCAATCAATTGAAATTTGATGATACGATTGAAAACGAAGATACCGTATCAAATTGAAAATGCCAAAAATTATGGATTTGCAAAAAGCGAAAATTATTTTGGACAAGATTAACAGCCTTTACAAAAGTATGGGCATGGATGAAAAGAATATTGCTCCAATTGAAAGAGATTTAATGCGTGATTACATTCGCCAATTTTATGAAGCCTTCACCGTTGATGCTCCTAAAACAGCGATTTTGAATACGAAAACTAAAGTAATCAAAGCAAGGTCAACGACTCCCCCTCCAGCTCCAAAGCCTAAGGTTAAGATGAAAAAAACGCCACCACCGCCACCGGTTATTGTCGTAGAAGAGGTTGAGGAAAAAATAGAAGAGAAAGTGGAAGTATTACCTTCTACTCCAGCCCCAACACCCGTGGTTAAAATTGTGTCTCCTCCCGTACAGGAAAAAAAGCCAGTGGTGCAAGCTGCGCCGCCAGTCGCGAAAGAACCAGAAAAGACTAAAAAAGAGCATGAGACTTTATTTGAATACAAAGAGGCCAAAGAACTTTCAGAGAGATTAAGTGAATTACCAATTAAGGATTTATCCAAAGCTTTGGGCTTAAACGAAAAAATCTTTACCATTACCGAATTATTTGGTGGAGACAGTGATCTTTTTGAGCGGACGATCATGATTTTGAATGGTATGAAAGATTACGACGAGGCTAAAAAGTATTTATCGAATCACATTGCGGATAAGTATAATTGGGCGACTAGAGAAAAAAAGAACAAAGCCAAAAATTTCATTAAGCTAGTTCGTCGTCGATACAAATAACTTGAAGTCGTGATTTTGAAGAGTACACTTCAATAGTTGTCGCGACTAAGACCTTCCGCGAACAAATACTGATACGAAGAGTGGTACTTCCAAACAATTCCTTGTCCTTGCTGTTGGAAATTCAAATGTTCCTATTTCTTTGTGTTAAAGGTAATCTGAAGTTTGAGTAGGTGAGATTCTTTGGAATCTTCAGGAATTGGTGCGAAATCATAAAATTATGTCAACAGAAAATGCTAATAAATTATATTTGAGTTTACGGTTTCCGCTGCTGCTGTTGGCCGCGCTTTGGTCTATTCATTTATTGATTTTATATGTTGACTTTGATTATCAATATTGGGCATTGTATCCACGACGAAGCTTTGGTAGTTTTGGAATATTTGGGATCATTGGAATCTTCAGTTCTCCTTTTTTACATAGTGGCTTCGAGCATTTGATCAGTAATAGTTTCCCTATACTTATTTTGAGTACGACGATTATCTACTTTTATCCGAAGGTAGCTTTTCGGAGTATGCTGATGATTTACATTTTTACGGGAATAATGGTTTGGTTACTCGGGGATTACTTTTTCTGTGAGGCAAAGGCCGGTTATGATTGTATTCGTGGTCACGTTGGGATTAGTGGCGTCGTTTATGGGATGGTTACCTTTGTACTAGGTAATGGTATTTTTCGTAAGAATCGAAAATCTATTATTCTGGCGTTAATCGTTTTATTTTTCTACAGTGGCATATTCTTAGGTATTTTGCCTACGCAAGAAGGAATTTCTTGGGAAAGTCATTTATTTGGTGCCATCGTTGGTTTTTTTACCTCCTATTTTTACCGAGAAGAAATCGAAGCAGACGAAGTGAAGCCTGAAGATATCTACAGAAATGAACTTCCTCGTTCGTATCGACCTTATTTTTTGCCACCGAATACGTTTGACAAAACGAAAGCCCAAAGAGCAGCAGAAGCGGCAGCCGAGGCTAATAATCCTTGGAATAGTACGAACACTTGGGACGATATCAACTAGTGTATATTAAAGTTGAAGTTGTTGAAATGTTTCACCAGCAAGATTTTATCCTTTTTCGTCTAGTGCAACGAATTGCTTCCAAGCTCCTTCAAAAAGTGCTTGGGTTAAATGTTCGACATAATAACTTCCTGCCGCAGGATCGAGTACTTGATCCAAATAACTTTCCATTTTCAATAAATGTTGCACATTGCGAGCGATCCGTTTGGTGAAAGGTCTTTCCGTTCCAGAAAAGTGATCAGCAGGAAGGACGTTCAAGCAATTAACGCCTGCCAAAGCTGCCGACATACTTTGTGTGGTAGCACTAATCATATTCTGATTTTCATTCTCCGACTGACTTTGAGCAGCGAGCCGAGCTTCGATATAAATATGCTCAATTTGAGCAGCACCAAAAGCTTTCAACACATTTGCCCACAATAGTTTCAAGGCTCGAATTTTAGCAATTTCCGCGAAATAGTTTTTCTCAACTTCTACGGAGAATTGGAGGATTTGGTTAATTTTATCCGCGGACCAGCCCAGTGCCGTCCATTGCCGTAATAACTTACTTGCTTGCCACATTCCTTGTGCCAGATCAGCCACTAAATTTCCCGTAGCAGTGATCTGAATACGCAGCAATTGAAAATTTGGAAATTGAGTATGAAGCTGTTTCAATTGCGCTCCATTTTGGATAGTTGTAGTTGCAAAAATGCCACCACGTAAAGTAGCAGGCATTATTTTTTGCTGCGTTAAATGATGAGTAAGTAATTGACCAAATTGAACGGCAGCTTCTCCATTAGAGCAATGGTAAAAAGCCTCGATAAAATCTAATCGAATCTCTGCCAACAACTCCCCCAAGTCCTCTTGAGTACTTTTTTCACCGATTCGTAACGTAGGAGCATCAACACCATTTGCTAATGCATCTAAGAGTATCTTATTCGTGTTTTTTGGATCGGATACTATTATATCTTCTCCTATTTTCCAGTTATTATTCGACTGTCTTAGTGCTATTTGTTGATCTTTCCCATCAAGGTCTGTTCGTTGAAAAAAGGGTTGCAAGTCCAACTCATTTAAGGACCAATCTAAGCTTGTTAAAGCTTTACCTTTAAGCTCTGCTGCTACTTTTGTGAGCCAATCTTCCTTAGAGGATGCGGAGAAATCAGCAAATAGATTTTCTTGATCTGCCATTGATTTTAGTTATTGAAACGATAAACTTTAGGGGGAAAATAGCATTTTTTGCTAAAACTCGCGTATTAAAGCATAAACTTATTCAAAATCAGAAAAAGCACTGCGAGAAATCTTTCTAATTAAACGAACTTTTTTGCTCGAAAAATGTTAACTTTGTAATCATCAATATAACTTTAGACTAAATCTAAATAACGATAGTTGAAATATGAACAAGAAACGCTTAATATACCTCGACAACAATGCGACTACACCTTGCGACCCGCGAGTGGTAGAAGAAATGTTACCTTTTTTCCATCATAGTTATGGAAATGCGGCCAGTCGTAACCACCCTTTTGGTTGGGTAGCGGAAGAAGCGGTCGATTACGCTCGGGAGCAAGTTGCTAATTTAATCAATGTATCTCCTAAGGAAATCATCTTTACTTCTGGTGCTACAGAGTCTGACAACTTAGCGTTGAAAGGCGTATTTGAAATGTACCAGAAAAAAGGGAATCACATTATTACCCTAAAAACGGAGCATAAAGCTGTTTTGGATAGTTGCCAAAAGATCGAAAAAATGGGCGGAGAGGTTACGTACCTCGATGTAGATAGAGAAGGTTTGATCAATTTGGAAGAATTGGAAGCTGCCATTAAAGATAATACCATTCTTGTTTCTGTCATGTGGGCAAATAATGAAACAGGCGTTATTCAACCGATGAAGGAGATTGGAGACATCTGCAAAAAGCATGGTGTACTTTTCATGAGTGACGCAACGCAGGCTGTTGGCAAGATTCCGGTTGATCCAAAAGAAACTGGTGTACACTTAATGGCTTTTACTGGTCACAAGATGTATGGTCCTAAAGGTATTGGTGTACTTTTCGTCAATCGTAAGAATCCACGGGTTAAAGTAACGTCTCAAATGGATGGCGGTG
>JBGCFY010000091.1:0-13516 GCA_045110315.1 Saprospiraceae bacterium | reverse complement strand
GTAGCCATAGCTACGGGGAAAAAAATTAGCTGAAATATTGGAAATCAATGGCTTGCAAATAAATCATCTATCTATTTTAAAACAACTTCTTATTCTAGAATCCTTAAAATCGTCTATTTTAAGATGACGAGTTTCTCAAATTCACTTTCGTAAGCTTTAACTAAGGTCGGATTATCTCCGGATCTTACTTTTACTTTGTAGAGATAAACTCCTCTTCCCAAGTCATCTCCGTACTCATCCGTTCCATTCCATAAAATCTGATCTCTCGTCACTCGATAACCGTCGGCAAATACTTTCTCTTCAATCGTTTTGACTAAGCGACCACTCACCGAAAATATTCTAATCTGAACATCTAGTAATTGATCGGGCAAATTATGTTCAAAAATAAAAGAGGTCTGGCTCGTGAAAGGATTTGGAAAATTAAGAACATGGTCTAGTGCCACATCTTCCGTATTCGCTACCACAAACTCTGTACTCGACTCCGATGAATTATTCGCTACATCCCAAGCTTTTACCGAAATACGGTGCAAACCAGGCGCAATATCGAATAAAGGATATTTTATTTCTCCTTGCGTATAATCATCTAAAGCTGCTTCGTAAAAGTCATTTAAAATATAAGTGTTCTTGGTATCATTGTCCAAAACACCCGTTAAATCATGACCAATACTGTTACCAACAATATTAATACCATTATCATCGGATAGCTTAATAAAAAGGGTTGGATTTTCATCCGTCAAACCACCAGAGACAAAGTCTTCGTTGTTCATGAAAACCTCAATGGCCGGTCCTTCATTATCCGTCAAAATTGCATCGGAAGTTCCACCAATAATGATGCGATCGTAATAACCAGTGGCATCCATGAGCGCACCATCTTCCGCGTAATAACTGATTTTTCCTGCACCAAAAGTGTAGTTAATATCTTTAGGTACGACAAAACTAAACTCAAATTTGCCATTGACAACACTCGCAGTACCTTTAAATATAATACTTTTTTGTAATTTAAAATCAAAAGGTAGGCTGCCAGAGTCTTGCACTAAGGTTGAAATTGATATTTTTTTATCATAAATCGTAGGATATACCTTTCCATTGAAGTCGGTTACCAACTGATTATTCAAATCTCTAATTTCGCCAGCTATCGTTACTTTTTGCAAAGCACCAATCGTATCGCTAGAAACAACAGTAACTGGATTGTTGTTGATCATCGTCGTTGCTACGTCGTATCTTGGAATGGCCAATTGCATCGAAGGATCGCCTAGCAGCGTAAATTTTCTTGCGTTGGTACCCGTCGTATCCGCAGAGTTTTTGTTTTTAGCAGCTCTCAAAATTTCTCCAATACTGGGTACTTCTAAAATATTTTTATCAAAAATAGTATCAAATACGGCTTCCGTTAAACGTAAGTTCGCTCCCGAAAATACGGCACGGGTCGTTGTAAATAATGCGATTGCTCCGCCACTCTCTTTCAGCAAAGCTTGCTCTCCACCAGTCAAGAGATTCGGTTCGTCGTATCCCGCAAAAGAGCAAGTAGCCGTTACAAATAATGGTAGTTTATCAGGGTTTTCCCAACTTGAAATATCATTTCCTGTCAAGACTCGTTCTTGCGCCCAACCTTTAGCACCACCGTGACCAAGATAATTAACAACTAAATGTCCTTTAAACATATTGGTATTCAAAGCTTCCGTTGCTTTTGGGAATCGTTCTCCTCCTGGTGTTGCCACCTGCTCAAAAGCATCGAGGTAAATCTTATTAATATTGAAACCTTTATGCTCGGTATCAATAATATTAGAGACTCGATCCGCATCTTTGATGTGACGATTGCCGTCTTCGTCATCAGCAACAAACGTTACTCGGTTTTGCCAATCGCCCTTGGTGCTAGGGTTTTTATCATAGTTAATAATCTTTTTTACAACGTTCATCGCTTCCAAAGCAGACTTAGCAGGGATTCGACCTACGCCAATGTCTAATGCTCCTTGTAAATTTGCTCCTTCTCCTGGACTCAGCAAAGCGTAGTAATCATCTGATGGAAAAGCATAGATAGGTTCAAGGGATTGATTGGTTTCGTATACTGGAATAAAGTTCTCGTTATTGTCTAGCTTATTAATGTTTTTAAAATCAAAAGATCCGTCTCCCATCAAGAGTAAATAGCGGAAGTTGTCCGAGCGATCGTGAAGCATCTGTGCAAAATCCCGAATTGCAGTAGGAGATTGTCGACCAGAAGAGAATTCGTTGTAGATTTGATCAATGCGAACGATTTCTACTTTGATTTGGCTATGTTGAGCTCGGTGGTCTGCTAACAATTCTGCTGCCGCTTCAAAGTTTCTATGGTAAATAATGACTAGATGAGGATCGTTAATTTCGTGAACATTCTGATTTTCTATTCTTCCAACGGCAACGGGTGCCGCAAAGTTAGCGGTCTGGTTAAAAGCGATAAATTCTCGGAGGTTTTCGGTGGAAACTCCAAAGCTCAAATTATTACCATTACTATTGACCTCTTGTATTTTAGGATTGGTAGGCACACTAATATCCCAAACTAACGTATTGCTATTTACATTACTAACTTGGAAAGTAGTACTTGCTTCCTCCAAACTTCGCGAATCACTAAATCGCAGTTGGTTTCCCTCTAATCGTATCCCTCTTCTTCCTTGAACTTCAATGTAGTCCAGCCATCCTTGATTGGTACCATCTCCAGTACTTGGATAACTTACGGAAACATTAATATTAGGAGAACTACTAGTAAAAGTAGTATTGATCGTTGATACTCTCGCAAAATTTCTTTCGTGATCATCTACGTTTACTCTAGAAATATTGCTACTATTAAAAGTATTTCCACCCACTTGTACATTATAGCGACTACTGTTGGCGCTTCGTGCGGCAAAGGAAGTCTTTATCCGTAAATTTTCTGATGTAATTAAGTTGGGGAAATTGAAAATATCATTGTAGCTACGTTCTCGGGTAGTGTTGAAGTGATCTCCAAACCAAAGCTTACCAGAACCTTGGGCATTGGTGAACCAACTTAGTAAGTTAACTCGATCTTCTTCGTAACGAATGAGCGCATCAAAAGCATTAGTTGTATACGCTGTAGTGCTGAGACTTGCTTGAGTACTTACTCGTTTTCCCGTGCTGCCTTCCACTTTAAGGAAGTAAAAATTATTATTGTCGTAAATGTTTCTTTCGTAGAAATAGGCATTATTTTTATAAATCCATTTATCCGCACCTTCGGCGTAAAATAAGAGGTAGTCATTTTCATCAAAACTTCCATCTCCTTCTCCTGCAACCCAAATTGCATTTTCTTCTAAATCGTCATAGCGGAAATCATCGTTGGATTCGGGTAATAATCCACCGCCATTACCATAAATTTTAATTTGACGAGGATCTATACTCCCAACACTAATATTAAGCTCATTAGCCAAGAAATCACGATCAATCTTATACATTCCCGATTTAGGAATTGCAATCTTATAAATCTCTCCGTCGGATAATATCGAATTGTAGGTATTCGGTCCTCGCGTTACACTACTGATTGGCTTGGCTTGAGGAGTGAAGCGAATTCGGAGTGAAAAGGAAACTAATTTTTCGTATCGACCATTAATTTTACGGATGGGAATAAAGAATATCTTGCCAGTATATCGTTTTCGATCTATTTCGACGGTCGTATTGACCGTAATATCTGATTCCAGAAAAATATCATCTGGAGAAGCGGCTTTATCTAAAGGCTCAAACTGTGCGTCTACGAGTGTTACATCGAAATTACCATATTGATCTAACTCAAAACTTTCTTGAAAAATCGGCAAGGAAGGATGTTGCGGGTTATAGACTGCTCCCTCGAAGCTCAAAATCTTAGTTTCAAAATTACCAGTAGGGTTGTGTAGAATATATTGTTCTTCCCAATTTAGCGTTTTGCTAATAATCCCCGGAATGTCAGCAAATAGCGGATTTAACACCACTAAAAGTATAAGAGAAATACATATATTCTTCATATATTGTGTAAAATTTGGTATTTTGTTGAATAGAATCGGTAAAGATGTTCGAAAATTCTAAGTAGTACGGAGTAATATAATTTAATTCTTTTTTACGTCACTTTCGCTTGTAAGTATAAAATGGAAGTATCAGATTAAAGAAAAAACTTATTACTTAAACATAATTCGAGTTTTAAAACAACATCTAGTAATAAATGCCACGATTTTATAGTTATAGAAACGTTAAGAAATTATTTCTATTGCTTCCTAAAGATTGGAATCACCTCCTTTTATAGTGTATAACAAACTTAAGCCTTTTATCCTGTAATTAATAATGATAATTAGTCAATGAGAAGACAAATATTTTTTTTCTGCTTACTGTGCTTTTGCCTTACTACACTAAATGCTCAAGATCCAATCTTTAGTCAATTTTATGCGGCACCGCTTCAACTTAATCCTGCCCTCGCAGGAAATACAAATGCACCTCACTTTACCCTGAATTACCGAAATCAATGGCCTAGTTTAAATGCTTACGTTACTTATGCTGCTTCCTATGATCAATTTATAAGGTCAGCAAATAGTGGCATTGGCTTACTTTTAGTCTCAGATGATGCGGGAGCAGGTTTATTAAAGACAAATAAAGTCAGCGGAATTTATTCTTACCGCGTTCAGGTACAAAAAAATTCTTTTCTTAAAATCGGTATCGAAGCCAGCGCCGTACAAACGCGGCTAAACTGGGATCAATTGGTCTTCTTTGATCAATTGGATCGTGAATTTGGCGCTACCTCTCCAGGTGGAACACCTTATCCTACCGAAGAGGTTCGACCAGATGATTTAACCAAAACTTATTTTGACGTTTCGGCGGGACTTCTTTTTTATAGTCCTGTTTTTTATGGTGGTTTATCCATCAAACATTTAAATAGACCGAACGAAGCCTTATTAGGAATAAATGATAATTTGAATGGAGGATTACCGATGCGATTTACCTTGCACGGTGGGGCGGAGATAACTTTAGCAGAAGGCAATAAAGGTAGACCCGGTACGTTTATATCACCAAATGCCATGTTTATCCAGCAAGGAGACTTCGGACAAATCAACGTAGGAGCATACTTAAATGTCGCTTATGTTTTCGGAGGTGTTTGGTACCGGCATGCATTTGGAAATTCAGACGCCGCAATTTTTCAATTGGGCTTTAATCAAGGAATGTATAAAATAGGATATAGTTACGATATGACGGTTTCTGGTCTCGCCCAAGAATCAGGCGGAACCGGCGGAAGCCACGAAATTTCGATTTCTATCAGTTTAGAAAAGCCATATAAGGTAGACTACAATGACTGCCTCAAATTGTTTAGATAAATATCAGAGAAAATTTATATAGAAAAAGTAAAGTTTTTAGCAAAAAGGCATTGAATTTGCTCTAATGAACCATTATCCAATATAATGGTTCATAAAATTTGATTTTTTCACTATATTTGTTGGTCATTTTAAATTAAAATCAAAATTAGCAATGAAAAAATTGTTGAAATTATCTTCAATCTTCGTCCTTTCATTAATGCTTCTAAGCTCTTGTGGGAAAAAAGAGAAATCTGCTACCACCGGCTGGAATTATAACGATGAGAAATGGGGAGGATTTGAAAAACCAGATTATGAAGGTCAAGTCACAGGACCAAATCTTGTATTAGTAGAGGGTGGTACATTCACAATGGGAATGACCGACCAAGATGTAATCTACGAATGGAACGCGATACCTAGAAGGGTCACCGTTTCTTCTTTTTACATGGATGAAACTGAAATTGCTAACGTCGATTATAAAGAATACTTATACTGGATCGATCGCGTTTTTGGCGAGTCGTACCCCGAAGTATATCTTAACTCTTTACCCGATACCTTAGTATGGAGAGAGGAATTGTCTTACAACGAACCCTTCGTAGAGACTTATTTCCGACACCCTTCGTATAATGATTATCCAGTAGTAGGCGTGAGTTGGTTACAAGCCAACGAATTCTGTAAGTGGAGAACGGATCGAGTAAACGAAATGATCTTGATTGAAAGAGGTATCCTCAATCTTAATAAAGAACAAAAAGACGAAGACAACTTTAACACGGAGTCTTACCTCGCTGGTCAATACCAAGGAGATGTTCGAAAGAATCTAAAGGACTTAAAGACCGGAGGAGAACGTCCAGTGCGTTTTGAAGATGGTATTATGTTGCCTTCTTACCGTTTACCAACGGAAGCAGAATGGGAATATGCCGCTCTAGCGCTACAGGGCAATCAAGCTTCGGCTAAAGACGAAAGAATTACCGATCGAAGAATTTATCCTTGGAATGGTAATACTGTACGTTTCCAAAAAAGAAATAAATACCAAGGTGAAATCTTAGCTAACTTTAAGAGAGGAAAAGGAGATTACATGGGTATGTCGGGTAAACTTAATGATAACGCTCACATTCCTGCTCCAGTAGAATCTTATTTGCCAAATGATTTTGGTTTGTACAACATGGCTGGTAACGTTAATGAATGGACAATGGATCTTTACCGACCATTGACTAACCAAACGTTACGAGATGTTGAAAATCATGATTTGAACCCTTATCGTGGTGGTAAATTCGAAGCGAAAGAACTAGATGAAAACGGTGCTCCCGTTGAGAAAGATAGTTTAGGTCGTATCCGATACCGAGTCGTAGAAGATGACGAAGTTGCAACGAGAGAAAACTACAAAAGAGGTCAAGTATATAATTACTTAGATGGTGATAAAGAATCTGAAGTTTTCTATAGCTACGGTAAAACTACTTTAATCAGTGATAAGTCACGGGTAATCAAAGGTGGTTCTTGGGCAGATAGAGCTTGGTGGATGTCACCTGGATCAAGAAGATTTAAAGAAGAAGATAAAGCAGATCGTACCATTGGATTCCGTTGTGCAATGACAAGAACGGGTGGTCCTTCTGGAAATGACGATTCTGGAGGAAATAAATTTAAGTCTAGACGTAAGAAAGTAAAACGTAAGTTTAAATAATTTGCGATCAGACCGTTAATTTGAAGGCACTTTAGTGCATTCCACAAAAAAAATCTCCACTTTTATCTACGGATTAAAGGTGGAGATTTTTTTTGTCCGTATTTTGTCCCAGTATTTATATTTAGCATATTTTCTACCTTGTAAATTGTTTATTAAGCTTATGCAAATTTTATCAACCGAAGCGCTATATGCTTACTTTAAGCGACATCCTCAAATTGTCACGGATAGTCGCCGCATCGTAGCTGGATGTATTTTTCTTGCTTTGAAAGGCGAAAATTTTGATGGAAATAGTTTCGCTGCACAAGCCTTGGTAGATGGTGCGAGTTACGCTATTGTAGATAAGCCTGAAGTGGTCGCAGGAGAAAAATATTTATTAGTGGAAGATGGACTAGCGAGTTTACAAGCCTTAGCACATCACCATCGCAATCAATTTGATATTCCCGTTATTGCCATTACGGGAAGTAATGGAAAAACAACGACCAAAGAATTGGTGAGTTCCGTGCTGGCAAGTCATTACCGAACACATTTTACCCAAGGAAACTTGAATAATCACATCGGAGTCCCCCTGACGTTACTGAGCTTGAGTGAACATACCGAAGTTGCCGTCATTGAAATGGGCGCTAATCATCAGGGAGAAATCAAAGATTTATGCAACATCGCTGCACCTACACACGGGTTGATTACAAACATTGGAAAAGCACACTTAGAAGGATTTGGTGGCGTTGAAGGCGTCAAAAAGGGAAAAGGAGAATTATATGATTACTTAAAAGCAAAAAAGAATGTAATTTTTATCAATCAAGATGAAGTATTTTTAGCTGAATTGATGGGGGCGTACTCAAAACGTATTCCTTACTTCAGGAGCGAATCGCCCAGCCCAGATCATTATGGTTACGAAACCATTTACCTTGAGGCAGAACCTTATTTAAAAGTTGCTTTTTTGGGAACAACACGAGCTTTAGAAACTTTGCAAACGCAATTGATCGGTAAATATAATTTCAATAATATTATGACGGCGATTGCTTTAGGACGATATTTTAAAGTACCGACCGAAAAAATGAAAAAAGCAATTGCGGATTATCATCCGACGAATAATCGTTCGCAACGGGTAGAAAAAGGGAGTAATGTTTATATTTTAGATGCTTACAATGCGAATCCAACGAGTATGCGACACGCTTTGGCTAATCTTGGTGCGCAGCAAGCAAGGACCAAAATAGCGATTCTTGGCGATATGTTGGAGCTAGGTATTTACAGTGAGGTAGAGCACCGCTTGATGATAGACTATTGTTTATCGTTAAAAATTGATCGGATTATCTTGGTGGGAAAGATATTTTCTAACTTGGAAGGGTTCCCGACTACCGAAAAGTTTGCAGATGTTGCTAGTCTGAACGCTCATTATACTCAGGAAGTTATTCAAGATAGTCTAATCTTAATCAAGGGTTCTCGAGGAATTGCTCTCGAGAAATTAGTGCTCAAATAAGTGGCGGTATTCTTAATCGATATTCTTAATCGATATTTTTAATCGATATTTTTAAACAACTTCAATCAATTTCAGGGCTAAGAAAAACGTTTAAAGGCATTTAATAAACGATCTGGAAAATCTTCTCGACAAGCGAGTTGATAATCTTGGTAAGAACAAGGAATTAAACGGTGTCTTTTGTGTTTTTTCTTGGTACGAAAAGGAACCTGCAACCACCAACGCCCCGAACGATTACTCTTCCAAAAGGTAAGCGTATAATTCTGAGATTTAAAGCCTACAATATATTCCGTCAATCCATCCAGCGAAGCAGGATAATCATGCTTGCGATTACTCAATCCGTCTAAAAAATACCAAATCAACTGGGCAATGACTTGTGCCGTTTGGTTATTATTATCCTTGCTAGGATCGTAGCCGTAGAAACCAATAGAAGTTAATTTATCACTCATTCCTGCGTAGCGCGTAATTTGACAAGCCTCTTCGCTGAAAAAACCACTAGGCGTTGGTGCCTTTTGCCCGGGCGCTTCACACATTTTAAGCGCAGCGATATTAAAACTCATCATGTCTGCATCTCTAATAATCGGTTCCATTTCCATGATGCTTGCGCGTACATTGCCTAAACGGAAGTGATCAAAATTGTGGTCGTCGAGATACTGTACTGTTTCGTAGGGGACAAAATGGGTCTGATATCCAATGATTCCGAGGTTGAATAATCTTGGTTTTTTGGAAAGTAAAATATCATTGAGGTAATCTTCGGGAGATTCTGCACCGAGTGCCAAACGAATTTTTTCATCGACACTGACGAGATTGACGAGATTCTGAAATTGATAGGCTTGATAATGAGGAAGGGTTAATTCTACACTATTGCCAATAATGATCGGAATGATCTTACTTTCCAGCAATTCTTTAATAATGGGAATAATAAATAGAGGATCTTTTTTGCGAACACTACCTAGGTCAGCAACTTTCAAGGAAGAAAAAGCGTACATTTTAGCATACAAGCTTTGGCGGATCGGTAAAGCTTCGTCGGCATCAATACTAACGATGGCAGCATCAACATCAGCTAAGGAAGGGAGTTCATCTTTGTAAATAATTATACGATTAGCAAATTGATGCTCGGTATAATTAATAAAATCCTTAAATTGCTGCGAATCTAGGGGGCGAAGCCAGTTATCTAACATAGGTGTGAATTTCGTTCACACAAAAGTAAGAAACACTTTAGATTTAGCATTACTTTCATTCTAGTTAAAGTAGGGAATCCTTCACCGCTAGCGAATTACTTTTACGTAAGTACTTGGACAAATTACTGATACGCGTAAAATAGAACGGTGAAAATGATTACTTTTTTTAATTTAAACAGTCATAATATAAAATGGACGAACTTTTAAACAAGTATAAAGAAAAAAGACCTACGATCGTTTTTGAATGGTCTGACGAAGAAACCAACGCAGAAGGTTGGATTGTAATTAACTCGCTGAGAAATGGTGCCGCAGGTGGTGGTACACGAATGCGAAAAGGACTAACCAAAGAAGAAGTGGTCTCGTTGGCTAAGGTTATGGAAATTAAATTTGCCGTTTGTGGTCCACCAATTGGAGGAGCTAAGTCGGGAATTAACTTTGATCCTAATGATCCACGTAAAGACGAAGTATTGAAACGGTGGTACAAAGCAGTATTACCAATTCTACAAAGTTATTATGGGACTGGCGGCGATTTGAACATTGATGAAGTAAAGGACGTTATACCGATCACAGAAGATTTGGGCTTATGGCATCCACAAGAAGGGGTCGTTAATGGTCACCTTCAATTAAGCAAAGGTGCGAAGTTGAGGTCAATCAATAATTTACGGAATGGCTGTATAAAGGTCGTAGATAATTTAGATTATGTACCAGATGCTCCTGAGGATTACGTCGTGGCAGATATGATCACTGGCTTCGGTGTAGCAGAATCCGTTAAGCATTTTTATGATTTATTTTTAGATCAGCCTTTGACTGGAAAGCGCGTCATTATTCAAGGATGGGGGAATGTAGCTTCTGCTGCCGCATTTTATTTATCGAAGGCTGGCGCAAAGATTGTAGGTATAATTGATAAAAACTTTGGTATTGTTGAAAAAGATGGCTTAAAATTTGCTCAGATAAAGTCTTTGTTTATTAATAAAAAAGGTAATAAGCTATACGGAGATAATATGCTTTCGTTTAAAGAAACGAATGAACGGATTTGGACGATTGGCGCTGATATTTTTATTCCTGGCGCCGCCTCTAAAATTGTTACGAGAAATCAAGTTGATGAAATGATCGAACACGGTTTGCAAGTTATCTCTTGTGGTGCAAATGTTCCATTTATCGATGATGAAGTATTCTTTGGTCCAACGGCAAAATATACGGATGAAAAAATTAGCGTTATTCCAGATTTTGTAGCGAATTGCGGGATGGCGAGAGTATTTGCCTATTTGATGCAATCAGAAGCAGAAATCACGGATGAAGCTATTTTTGGAGATGTTTCGGAAATAATTAGAAATTTTTTGGAAGAATTAAAAACCAAAGATCCTACTATTACACGTATATCTGGTAGAGCATTAAGATCGGTGCTCGGTCAACTTGTTTAAAATGCAAGGTGCTTTAACGAAATACATCATTTTAAAGCTCAATTAACGGAAAATGGTGGCTTTTTATGGTTAAACTTGCTTTTTGAGGCAGATGTTGGTAAATATTTTTTGAAGGTAAAAGTGCTTAACGAACACTGTATTTTGACTAATATTAATAAAATATTATATATTTACGTCTCGTTAAGGAAAATCTTTCGAAAAGAACCATTAAAATTTGAGAAAAAAACTCAAAATATTTGTGACAATAAAAAAAAACAATACTTTTGTACTTGATATTTATATAAGACATAGTACTAATAAGATTTAGTACTGAATAACTAATTTTTGAAAATCACCTAATTTTTAATTAATCATCAAAGTAAAACCCTATGACAAGGAAAATTTTTATACTACTCGTATTAATTCTGGGGGTATCTCTATACAGTTTTGCACAACAGGCGGAGGATCCCAACGGCGGCTTGCTTAAGCTAGACGCTAAGCCAAAACATCAATCTGAAATTGGTATCCATGCTGGACACTTCATGGTTATTGGCGATGTATTACCAAAGCCAAGTTGGGGAGTAGGTTTGCACTTCCGAAGAGCATTAGATTATGCTTGGTCGATCAGAATCGACGCAACGTATGGTCAAGCAATTGGTTTAGAGCCAAGAAACTCAGGAACTATTGCTACTAGCCAAGCAGCTGCAAATTATGTATTAAGAGATCTCGGTTATGGAAGTGGCAACGCTTGGTACCATAACTACAAAATGAAGTACTACGGTTTAACAGTAGCTGGGGTTTGGAGTTTGAATAGCTTTAACTTCAAGAATCAAATCAAAAAAACAAACTGGTATATCTTAGCAGGTCCTGGAATTAACTTCTTTGAGACTTCTTACGATGCTAAAGGCGCAGATGATCGTGCTTACGATTTTAATGACGTAGCTACTGGCTTAGAGCCTGGTACTAGTCGTGCAGATCGTCGTGAAGTAAGACAAAATGTTAAGGATATACTTGATGGTGATTACGAAACAAGAGCAGAAGTAGCTAAAGGTCGTCGTTCTGGTGATTCAGAAGAAGATGAAAGCGAAATGCAAATCAACGTTCACGCTACTGTGGGAACAGGTCTTGCTTACAAAATCAACGATCGCTTCAATATCGCTTTAGAGCACACGGTTACAATGGTATTTGGTAACGAAGGTGACTTATTAGATGGTTACAGATGGAGAACGACTCAAGATTTAACTCAATTTAAAGATTTAATCAATTATACTAGTCTTCGATTCAATATCAACATTGGTAAGAAAAGCGACGAGAGATCTGAGCCTTTATGGTGGGTTAGCCCATTAAGCTTACTTGGTGACGATATCGCTTCTAACAAGAAAAGATTAGATGCTATCGATCTTGACGATGAAGATGGTGACGGTGTATTTGATCTAGTTGATCAGGAGCCAGGTACTGAAGAAGGTTGTCCAGTAGATACAAGAGGTATCACTTTGGATAGCGACGGTGACGGTGTTCCAGATTGCAAAGATAAAGAGCCTTACTCTTTACCTAACGCTAGCGTTGATGCTGAAGGTGTTGCTCCTCCAGTTGAATTGCCAACTATCCTTTCTGAAGGAGATGTTAATAAGTTAATCGATGCTAAGATGGGTGCAATGCAGCCTTCTACTATCGTAAACAAAGTAGATTGGTACTTGCCAATGATTCACTTTAACTTGAATCAGTACAAAATCAAAGCTGCTGAGTTTGGTAAATTACACAACATTGCGGAAGTAATGCGTCGTAATCCTGACTTAAGAATTGTTGCTGCAGGTCACACAGATAAGCTTTCTGGTGATTGCTACAATGATGTACTTTCTTTCAACCGTGCACAAGCTGCGATTGATTACTTAGTAAATAAGTATAACATCGACAGAAGCAGATTCGTATTAAACTATGGTGGTGAGAATGCTAATATCGTTCCTACTAACGGTGGAAGTATGATCAACAGAAGAGTTGAATTTAAGGCTTACACTAACGAACAAGACATGGCACGCCCAGATTGTGGTGTGAAACGTGCTGGTTCTGGTGGAACTAACTACTCAGGAAATAAAGAAGGTGGGTACTAAAACCTGCTAAACTTTTTATACAATATAAAAAAGGCTGAATCCAATTTTGGATTCAGCCTTTTTTCGTCTAAGTATTGATGTGACAATAAGTAAGTACCAATACAAATTATTTTACTTATTAACTTGCATCATCTTTTGACCAGTCTCTTCGTTACTCAAAGCCTTCCTAAGCAAAGGCTTAGGGCGATTTTCGTGCCTCAATACTACTCAAAATCAACATCATTTAATGGCAAATTAATTTAGGCTTAGTACTTAAGTAGGTTCACCTAATAAATTCACTAATTCATGACGAGAAAATTTTATTTCACTCTTCGTTGGAAAGCCTTGAAAACCAGTAGGTTTCCTGCATTTTCCGCCTCAATTGAAGCAAAATTTTCTTCCGTCAAAATC
>JBGCFY010000090.1:0-4357 GCA_045110315.1 Saprospiraceae bacterium | reverse complement strand
AACCTAAGTCAGAGTCGCGGAAGAAAATAGAAAAAAGTTTATTATTGTGAGGATTCGGATTAACCCATTCCCAGTTTTGAGCGTGCAATAAACTGCAAGCACTAGAAAGCGCAAGGGTGAGTAGCAATAAAGTTAAAAATCGTTGGCTTAGCATTTTTCTAAGATTACCCGTACAGTTATCAAAAGCGGAAATACAAATTGAAGTTTTAAAAAACTTCTGTTTGTAGGATTAAGCAATACATAATATAAGTGCGAACTTGTATCAAATAGGGGCAGATGTTAGCTTTTAGTCTAAATGCAAAAACTGCATAAATTTGTTAAAATGACCGTTTAAGGATACTTTAATTTTAATGCAGGGTAATTTTTACAACTTAACGTAGACCGCTTAGCTTTTCAAAGATAGGCATAAATATGGAAAAATTAACATTTTGCTCTAAATTGATAGGAGCAAAATATAGAAGCCAGAATTTTTTTTGGTTAAAGCCAGCTTTGAACTGTAATAAAATGGCAAAAAATAGACCGAATTGAAACAATTTTGTTCGGTTGGGTAGGGAAGTGTGACAGCAAAAGTAGCATTTTGTAAGCTCAGAGACTGCACCGATGAGAAAGTAGAACGGTAAGGCCTGTTTTACCCTTTATTGGTCTTCAGCAATCGAAAAACCTCAACTCCTTTTTTATGAAAACTACGAAGCTTCTCCCGTTCAATTTTTTTATTATAAAAAATGAGATAATATCCAATACCTTCCACGTACCAAGGCTTTTCGTTCAGTAAGAATTCAATTAAGGCAGGCTGAATCGCTCGCTGAACGAGCGTTTCCTCTTGACCTTTAACCACGTAACGTTTCTCAAATGCCGGAAAATCAGGAAAAGGAATTTGATTTTTACGGAATCCCAAAAACTGACCGACCTTGTGCATAAAACTCCTAGGCTGAATGCTAAACGCAGGAAGTTCTAACTGCTTGGATTGCACAAAAAATAAGGTTTGCATTACAGGAACAGCTGTGCTTCCTGCCTGAATAATGTAATGATAATCCAATAATCGAAAATCATCGGTTTGTCCTAGTTCCTTTTCTTCGGTTCTTTGTAGAATGTTGCGTGCTCGATGGCTATGACCTTGTTTTGCCACCCGGAAATCACGAAATAAAGCTTTTAAGCCATATTCATCCTTTGGTGTAAAGGACATTTTTAGCGCACGGGCTTCCTCTTCCATGGCAATCCGACGCTTTTTAGCTTTTGAAAACCAGCCCATAATTGTAGTTTTTTTTTAACTAAAAGAATTTTTCATATAAGCCAGGCAAAGGTCAATGGTTGCCTCAATCCCTTTTTTGTGCGTTCGTTCTACGCCGTGAGATGCCGATACACCCGGTCCGATGAGTGCTACGCGGAAGTTATTACCTGCGCGGAGTGCTGCCGAGCCATCTGATCCGTAGAATGGATAAACATCTACGCGGTGAGGAATGGCATTTTCCTGAGCAAGTTTCGTTAATTTTTTCCGAAAGTCATAGTCGTAAGGTCCCGTAGAATCCTTGGCACAAATAGAGCAAGCCGTTTCTTTACCAGCGCAATTTTTTCCAACTACGCCCATGTCGATGACTAGCATTTCTTTAATGTTGGGTGCAAAACCAGCAGCTGCTCCGTGCCCAACTTCTTCATAATTGGAGAAAAAAAGCTCCACGGGGGCAGATTGATTACGGGCTTTCATTTGCCGAGCAATTTCGAGCAATACAAAACAGCCCGCTTTATTATCCATGTATTTGGATTTGATGAAACCGCTGTCTAATTCTTGGTAATGTGTTTCAAAACAAATAAAGTCTCCCACGTCAATGCCTAGCGCTCGGGTTTCTGCTTCGGATTCTGTCATTTCGTCGAGTCGCACGTGCATATTGTCAATTTTACGGGTAGTAGTGTGCAATTCTTTGTTGACGTGTGCGGCGGGATTATCGAGCAGGAGCGTTCCGGTAATGGACTTATCTGACAGTGTACGGATTCTGCAATAAGCACCTTCGTAGGCATTCAGCGACAAGCCACCGATTTTAGAAATGCGTAGACTACCATCCGAATTAATTCCTGCCACGATCGCGCCCAAAGTATCCACGTGTGCGGCAATACTTAAGGTCGGATTTTCGCCCAAGGCACATTTAACGGCTCCCTTATTGGTATAGCTGGGGGATAAACCGTATTCTTGCAAAAGATCAAAAATATATTGACTTGCTGTTTTGGTATAACCAGATGGAGAGTCGATGGAGACGAGCTGTTTGAGACTATTATAGTTCATATTTTCGATAAAATTTTAATCCTTTGAAGGGAAATAACTGTTACTATTTTGTAGCACTCCTATCCGGCTAATATTATGCCTTACTTGTGAATGAGAAATGAGGTTACAAATTTAGTTTACAGCGTTTACAACGTGAAAGTAGCGTTAAAATACAAAAGAACCATTAAATGATGCTGATGGCAATTCAACCAACGACCATTAAGAACAAATATAACCGATTTTTGGGGCTTGCAGTAATTTTATTTTTAATAAATGTGCTGGTCTTCAACGATGCAAACTCCATCATGGAAGGCGCTGAGGCGACTAATTTGCTCAAAGCCCAAGCGCTCAACAATGCTGAAGAAGGGAAGCTTATGATTCCTACCTTACCCGATCTTATCCACGCTTTTGTTTATCAGCTAAAAGGATTGCACCATTTTGCCTTGCGTTTGCCGACGGCGCTTCTGTTGATTGTATTTAACCTAGGCTTTTATTTTCTAGGTCGCATCGTCTTTGGAAAAGAAGCGGTAAAAGCTTGCTTACTCGTATTAGGGAGTTCTTTACTAGTTGTCAATTTAGCTAAATTTGCCATTAATGATATTTGGCTATTTGCCTTTCAGGGATTTGCGGTCTTATGTCTAATTCTTTACTTGAAGCGTCCGATTTGGAAATGGCTGGTTGGGTTTTGGATAGCAAGTCTTTTGGGCACTTGCGTCAGTCCGGCGAGTATGTTGATTTTGGTGGCTGGTTTGTGGTGTTATTTGTATTTTTTGCATCCGCAAGGCAAGCGCTTAGCGGGGGTCTATATTTGGGTTTTAGTGCCGTTGATGTACGCTTTAGCCTACGTATTAGGCTTTTCATTTGGATATACGGACGGTTTTTTACTGCGTAATGGTTGGTCTTCTATTCCTAGCTATTTTGCCTATACGGGCATTGCTTTTTTACCTTGGTTGGGCTTTTTACTCGCGGGACTTTGGGATCTATTTCAAAAATTAAAACGAAGAGAAGAATTAGCAATCATCAATTTTGGTTGGTTGTTACTTGCGATCTTGAGTCAATCGCTAATCTTACATTTAGTCTTGGCATTTCTAACCGGCAAGCAAGTGATGAATTATGCGAAAAAGAATTACCCCTACGAAAACCTGATCAAAACGGGCGCTTTACTGTCCTTAGTAGTTGGTTTCTGTGTGATGACTATTTTGATGTTGCAAGGCTACGTTTATTTCCAAGCCATTGGTTATCGAAGTGCCATTACGGTTAGTGGCGTTTATTGGGTTTGTTCTTTTATTGGCGTCATTGGTTTGTATAACAAACGGAGAGATATGTACATCGGAGGAATGGCGATGAGTGGATTTTTATTAACGCTTTTCTTCTGGCTCCAACTTGGGCAATTGATCGAATCTTCTCGTAACCTTCCACAAGGTCTGGTGAAAGCAGCAAAGGAATTGACAGAAGATTCTCGTCAGGCCACTTTAGTTATTGGTGCACCGAGTATGGTTGCTCGTACGAGCTTAAAGTTGTATGCACAAGATCGGTTTGGAAAGGTAGAATTTATTGGTGATCCTCAAACATTGGTGCAACGCTATCGTTCAGATCGTCAGAGTGTTTACCTGATGGATAAAGTCACTTGGGATGCGGTGGTGCCCGTTAGTAATCGCCAGGAAAAGCAAACCGGTTCGGTGCATTTATTTGGAGCGGAGCAGGATTTCTGGGTGTTGCGGTAGTTGATCGTTAAGCAATTGATTGTATTTGCAGGAATGTTCGATTTTCCTCAATTGATTAGGATTGGGTTTAAAATTCATCTACTTTCCTTTCCTTAATTTAGAAAAGTGAGGAGTTTTAAGTTCTAGTTGTTTCTGTTTTGCAGAATAGTGGAATACGACTTTTAGGAGGGAAAAGTGTTCGCGAAAGCGTAAGCCACGAGATCATCATTGCCCGCGAGGGAAAAAATTTGGAAAAGAATAATGACTTTTTATGGAATTTCTAAAATTTCAGGATCTTATTAGTAGAAGGGGAAAGTTTATTCTGATTCCTTCGCTACAAGCTGTATAATTCCGGAAAAAGACAGTGTTGTATTTGGTGTTTATCCTCCGAAAAGGCTAG
>JBGCFY010000089.1:0-4724 GCA_045110315.1 Saprospiraceae bacterium | reverse complement strand
TACCTACAGCTAAAGCATTGTAATCCAGTACTTCAGCTTTTTCTCGTCACCGCAGCTATGGCTGCGAAACTCGAAAAGAGCTTCGTCCTGATTTACAAGCCTTTATCTTCAGTTTCTAACATCATTTTAAAACAACTTCATTATAAAAATTATAATATCCCGCAAAGCTAAGATATTATATAAGATATTAATGCATTCGCCACAAAGTTGTTTGAAAATTTCAAAATGAACGTAAAAACTAAGGGGTTAAACTTAGTATTTTAGCTCATTTACCTAAAAACATATGTGAAATGACTTCGGGGGCAGAGATATAATCGTTTTTTTCGGGGAAATGATTGGACTAAATTAACTGTTAATAGACTTTAAATGCGCTACGGTGTCTTCTAAGCTCGGTAATACACTAACATTTTCTGAAGACTGAACATTCTGTGCAACTACCTGGTAACCAGACAATAAAATGTTTGACTTCGGAAAAGTATTCGAAAGCTCCTCAACGTAAGTATGTACAGAGCGATTGGAAAATGATTCTGAAATCATGGTAAAGATATAATCTGGTTTTTGGATGTTGTAAGCATCCTTCAAATCATTCATATTGATATTATGTCCAAGGTAGATTACGTAAAATTTTCGTGATTTTAGGATATAATACATAAACAATAGACTCAATTCCTGACTTTCTCCTTCCGGCAAATAAATAAGAATACGTTTTGTTTCTTTACCAAAAGAAAGGGGTTCTCGATCAATTGCGGCGATTATTTTTTGCCGAATCAGGTAACTCATAAAGTTTTCCTGTACGGGACTGATTGACCCTGTCAACCAAAGTACGCTTAATTTATCCAAAAAAGGATAAATTATATCTAGCATCGTTTTTTCAAAGCCGAGTTGTTGAATATTTGTAGAGATAATTCGATCAAACTTGTATTCATCCATTTCTATCATCGAAATGGTCAACGCGTCGAGTTGTGTGCTATGTTCAAAATTACCTTCCGAGATATTTGCTACTTTTTCGGCAATTTCACTCGGTGTCATGTTGGCAATCTTAGATATCTTGAGCCCATTACGGTTGAGCAAAGCAATATTTAAGATCATTTTCAGATCTGTATCTTGATAATAACGGATATTTGTGGCTGTACGCTTCGGTTTGATGATATCATACCGTTGCTCCCATATCCGCAGTGTATGGGCTTTGATGCCACATAACTTCTCTAAATCTTTAATTGTATAAACCGCCACTGAATTACTATTTAAATAAATTTATCGCAGAAGCTATTTTGAAAATTCACCGCATTTGCTTCCGTCATGATTTTTTTACTTAACGCTTCTTGTTTCTTGATAGTGCTCTTATTTAATTTAGATAAAAAGGCACTTTTAACAGCATCTTATATTAATCATCTATGGATCAACTCTTTTCCAAATTTTAAAGCAACTCTACACATAAAACGTACTAGAACAAATGGTTAACAGCGTTTTTTGCATATTGTTTAGCAAAAGTCCTGTAAATCAAGAGACAATGCCGCATTATGGGTAAAAATATTAATGGTTTTTACTTATATTTAGCATTCTAATAATATAAAAGTCTTGAAGAGACCCATTATTTCCATATACAATTTTATTTGACAATTAGATTTTTCAGATCGTAACCATATTTTATGCTTTTCGTAGAATAAAATATTGAATTTTTGACTATTGATTAAAAACTCTTTTTATGAAATCCAGCTCTACATTATTTTCTATTTTTTCCGTCTGGTTAAGCTTGTTGGTAATTCCACTCGCAAGTAACGCACAATCTTGCTCTTATACCTTAGATCTTTATGATTCTTGGGGAGATGGTTGGAATGGATCTACTATGACCGTAACGATCGGTGGTACTGCTACTACTTATCCTTTCACCTTTGGCGATGGCGATCCACAAGGAGGTTATTTATCCATCGAGCTCCCTGTAGTACCTGCCGGTACAGCCATTGAGCTTCAATATAATGCCAATGCAACCATTTACGCTACGGAACAGTATTATGAGTTACTTTCTCCCGACGGAATTGTTCTTTTTTCTGCCGGCTCCATAGATTGTTTTGAATGTACACAAAATAATAATTTAGATCCTCCTGCAGAAGGTGTCGTTTACACCAGTACGGTAATGTGTCCTTCTTGTCCTGCGCCAGCGGGTGTTGTTATTGATGATATTTTGGCTTTTGCTGGAACGGTAACTTGGAATTCTGTTTCTCCTACCACTAGTTATATTGTTGAATATGGTATCGCCGGATTTACACCAGGAATGGGTACTTCTACGACTGTTACCGATACGACTATTTTAATTACTGGTCTGGATCACAATACCACTTTTGATGTTTACCTACAAAGTATTTGTAGTTCTACCGACTCTAGTGCCGTTGCAGGTCCTTTTGATTTTACGACCTTAATTGCTTGTCCAGACTTTTCGAACGTTAGCACGGATTTAGTTGGTGCTTTATCGGCAGATATTAGTTGGACCGCTTCGGACTCGGTTGGCGTTTACATGGTTGAATATGGTCCTACTGGATTTACACCAGGAACGGGCACAACAGAAAATACAAGCTTATCCTCAATCACATTGACTGGTTTAAATGAAAAAACAGACTATGACTATTACGTTACTTTAACCTGTGATAATGGTTTTGCGACAACGCAGTTTGGTCCTTTCAGTTTCCAAACGATTTGGTTGAATGACGTTGGAGTAGTTGATATTCTTAGTCCTCAAAGTGTTTGTGGATTAACGGCTACTGAAACCGTAACTGTTGTTTTGCAAAATTTTGGTCAAAGTCCACAAAGTCTAGTGCCTTTCCGTTATAGCGTTAACGGTGTTGATGCAGGAGTAATGGCTCCCGTTGATGGATTTTTTACTGGAGTATTCAGTAGAGATAGCTTGGTAGAAATAGAATTTGAAACCACTTTTGATTTTTCTACTCCTGGTCAGTACGAAATCATAGCTTGGACAGAATTAGGCACAGATAGCGAAACGGTTAATGATACTTTTTCTATAACTATTAATAGTATTCCTACCATTGATCAATTTCCTTACGCAAATAACTTTGAAAGTGGAACTGAAGGCTGGCAAGTTGATCAAACAAATAGCATTGCTAGTACTTGGGAATTTGGTACACCAACTGGCACCGAAATTCCAGACGCTGCTAGCGGTGTAAATGCTTGGGTAACAAGTTTAGCTGGTAACTATAACAACAATGAATTGTCTTACCTCTTATCTCCTTGTTTTGACTTTTCTTCCCTCGATCAAAATGCTGTTCTTAGTTTTTCTATTATTTACGATACCGAACTTAACTACGATGGACCTTGGGTAGAAGGAAGTATTGATGGTGGTGCTACTTGGTTTAAATTAGGAAACATTGGTGATGGTACTAATTGGTATAACTTTAATAATACTTTCCACAACCTTGGTGAAGTTTGGGCTGGTACTTCTAATGGCTGGATCACGGCGATACATTCTTTAGGAACATTAGCGGGTGAACCAAGTTGCCGATTACGATTTGCATTTGACTCGGACGGTAGTGCGTCTAATGAAGGAGTTGGTATTGACGATATCCTTATCTACCAACAAATCAATGACGATTTATCTTCGGCGAATTTATCGCATTCGAGTACTGCTACCTGTGGTGACCCAATGGACCAAGTTATTTTCGATATTACGAATGCTGGTTTAGTTGCACAAAATGGTTTAATTGAAGTTGGTTACCAAGTTGGGACAGAGGCTCCAGTTATTGAGCAAACCGTATTAGCTGCTTTAGCACCCGGTGCTTCCGTTCCTTACACCTTCAATACGCCTTTCAACTCGGAAGGGTTAGGAAATACTTTTACGGTAAAAGCTTGGGCTAGTCTTAGCCCCGAAGTCAATACCCAAAATGATACTTCAATTTTAGTTTTTTCTAATGGTGTTGTTAACGAATTAGCATTTGTGGAAGACTTTGAAGACGGTATTGTTCCTGATATGTGGGACGTTGTCGGAGAATTCAATCCTATTGGCAATGGTCATAATAATACTTCAATTGTATTATTTGATAACCTTTTTGCTGGTGATCCTTCTTTGGAAGCAACGACCCCTTTTATTGGTACAATCAATGCTGGTGATAGTTTGACTTTCGATTATCGTTATACGGATTACTTCCCGGGTACAGTTGCAACACTGCTTGGAGATGGTGATTCTTTAGCGGTACAAGTTTCAATTGATTGTGGTGAAACTTATAATACCGTTTTATTAATTGATCAGAACAATCATACTCCTCTCGCGGAAATGACCAATGTAAAAGTTGACCTTGATCAATTTGCAGGAGAGATTATTAAAATCAAATTCTTAGCTACTTGGGGGAATGGAGATTACTGGATTGACATTGATAATGTCAACATCTTGGGTTGCCCAGAAAGTCTAGACATCAACGTTAGCACTTCCGCAGAAAGTACGCCTGGAGCAGTTGATGGAGTCGCCAATGTTAGTGTAGGAAATGGTCTACCACCTTTCACTTATGACTGGGGGAACGGTACTAGTAACATGAGTCCGATTACCGGTTTAGCTGGTGGTGATTACGATATTACCGTAACCGATTCAATTGGTTGTCAAGAAATTATTTCTTTGACTATTAATACTTGTCCAGAAAGTTTAAACCTAGATCCAACAATTAACAAAGAAAATCCAATTGGTTCTGGTAACGGAAGTATTTTCTTAAATCCAAGTGCTGGTG
>JBGCFY010000088.1:0-8708 GCA_045110315.1 Saprospiraceae bacterium | reverse complement strand
ATCTCCGTAGAAGCGGAAGCAATGACGACCATGGCAATGGCTTGGGAAACACTAGAAATTGACTTCAATAATCAAGCAGCGGGTACCGCAGCTTTGAACATCGCTAATACTTACGATAAAATTTCGATCTTCTTCAACTTTGGTACCGACGGTCCAACCGCAGGAGAAAAAACTTACTACTGGGATGATGTAGAATTTGTAACCGGCGGTGGTGGCGGTCTCGATCAAGTAGACCTCCCTGTTACTTTCGAAGATGCTAACGTAGATTATAACTTAACTGATTTCGGTGGTAATACTTCTTCCATTGAAGTAGATCCTACTGATCCAAACAACATGGTTGGAAAGGCAATCAAATCGGCTGCCGCTGAATTATGGGCAGGAACGACGATGGGCGATGGTGGATTAGCTAACCCAATTCCTTTTACAACGGAAAGCACGAAAGTTAAAGTACGCGTTTGGTCACCGGATGCAGGTATTCCGATTAGAATCAAAGTAGAAGACAAAGCAGATCCTACGATCTCCGTAGAAGCGGAAGCGCTTACTACAGTAGCCATGGCTTGGGAAACTTTAGAAGTTAACTTCAGCAATCAAGCAGCAGGTACTGCAGCTTTGAACCTCGCGAATACTTATGATAAAATTTCGATCTTCTTTAACTTTGGTACCGACGGTCCTACCGCAGGTGAAAAAACTTACTACTGGGATGATGTAGAATTCGTGATCGGTGGTGGCGGCGGTGGCGGCGACCAGATTGACTTACCAGTTACGTTTGAAGATAGTAATGTAGATTACAGTTTAACAGACTTTGGTGGTAATGTTTCTTCCATTGAAGTAGATCCTACTGATCCAAACAATATGGTTGGAAAAGCAATTAAAACTGACGCTGCAGAAACATTTGCAGGAACAACGATGGGAAATAATGGCTTGGCTTCTGTTATTCCTTTTACAGCAGAAGATACTAAAATTAAAGTACGCGTTTGGTCGCCAGATGCGAATACTCCAGTTAGAATCAAAGTCGAGGACAAAACCAATAATGCGATTTCCGTAGAGACCGAAGTTAATACTACCGTAGCAATGGCTTGGGAAACCTTAGAGTTTAACTTCAGTACCCAAGCAGCGGGTACCGCTCCGCTTAACCTCGCTAATACTTATGATAAGATTACGATCTTCTTCAACTTCGGTACAGATGGTGCAACCGCAGGTGAGAAAACTTACTACTGGGATGATGTAGAATTTGTGATCGGTGGCGGCGGCGGTGGTGCCGACCAAATAGATATGCCCGTTACTTTTGAAGATACCAACGTAGACTACAACCTAACAGACTTTGGTGGTAATACTTCTTCGATTGAAACGGATCCGACAGATCCTAACAACGTAGTAGGAAAAGCGATCAAATCTAACGTTGCTGAAGTGTGGGCAGGTACTACAATGGGTAATAATGGAATGGCATCCTCACTTCCTTTTACAGCAACAGAGACAAAAATGACGGTACGAGTATGGTCTCCAGATGCGGGGACACCTGTACTATTAAAAGTAGAAGATCCTACGGATGGTAGCATCAGTGTAGAAACAATAGCAACTACCACAGAAGCGATGACTTGGGAAACTTTAGAATTTGATTTTACGCAGGAAGAAGCGGGAACACCAGCACTTGACCTTGCTAACAACTACCAGAAAGTTTCAATTTTCTTCAACTTTGGTACCGACGGTGCTACCGCAGGAGAAAAAACTTACTACTGGGATGATGTTTACTTTGGTGCTTTAGCGGTCGGTCTTTCTAATTTGAATGCCGCAGATAATAACATTAAGGTTTTTCCAAATCCTGCGAGTACAGAACTGAACCTACAATTTTCAGAGACCTTAAATGAAGCAGTACAAATTTTACTTTATGATACTAATGGTAGATTACTAAAGCAAGCCACGACGCAAGCAATTTCCTTTCAGCTAAATACCGCTGATTTAAACAATGGAACTTATTTCTTGCAAATTAATGATCGTGAAGCAAGTTACTATCAAAAAGTAATCATCGTCAAATAAACACAAACCATGGCGGATGCGCCGTCGTAGTTTACATTTTGTAAATGCAAAGCGTAAAATTACGACCCAAAATTTAACAAATTTAAAGTAAGATGTACTTCAATTTCGCCTCCTGCAAGTTTTTACTAGCAGGAGGCTTTTTTTATTCTAGATTTTTCTTAGCCTCCAATTAGCCTCCAATAGATAAGACTAACTTTCCAAACTGTAAAGCTTGATCCATTTTTTTAAAAGCAGCATTTCCTTCGGCTAGTTTGTAAACGGTATCTACTACTGGAACTATTTTATGTTGCTCAACAAAAGCCAACATTTCCGAAAATTCGCGATCCGATCCCATCGTCGTTCCGTATAAAGAAAGTTGTTTCCAAAAAATAAGTTGTGGATTCAATGCCGTAATTTTCCCTCTCGTTCCACCGTAAAAAGCAATACGACCACCCGGATTACACATTTTTACCAAATCTTTAAATCCATCGCCAGCCGCACTATCAATCACGACGTCAAAACCACCCGCTTTTGCCTTCAGACCTTTCGTCCAATCTGCCATTCGATAATTTCCGCCCGCTACCGCACCCATCGATACTGCCTTTGCAATTTTATCATTATCGCTCGAACTGACGTACACTTCCGCTCCCGCCGCTATGGCAAATTGACAAGCAAATAGCGCTACGCCTCCTCCTACACCAGAAATCAGTACTTTTTCTCCTGCTTTTAATTGACACTTGGTAAATAAAGCTCGATAAGCCGTCAGTCCTGACAAAGGCAATGCTGCCGCTTCTTCCATCGTTAAATGAGCAGGCTTCGGGTGAATTTTATCTTTTCCTACCTTGACGTACTCCGCAAAAGTACCATGAGTTGGAAGCCCCAATATATGATAACGGGCACTCTGATATGCCTCCTTGTCTCCCCAATCAATATTAGGGTTAAGAATAACTTCTTGTCCTTCGTAAATACCACAACCATCCGAACCTAAGATAATCGGATACGTAATTCCCGGATATAGTCCTTTCGTAATCCAAACGTCTCGGTGATTCAAAGCCGCCGCTTTTACGGCTACAATTCCCTCTTGTTCCGTAGCTACGGGAGTCACTACCTTTTTATAGTCGAGCGCTTTCCCCTTTTCTTGTAAAACTAATGCGTTCATTTTTTTACCCAAACTTACATTTTTTTTTGGATGCTATTTAGGTTAAACAAATCAAATTATTTTTAGATAATGAATATTGAGTAATGGGATTTTGAATATTGAGTAATGAGATCTTGAATATTGATTTGTTGTCCATTTTTGGCAACGGTTGATCTTTTTTCAATCAATATTCAAGGTTAGATATTCAAAAATCAATATTTCTCTTCCACTCTACGGGATGAATATTTGATGCGTTTAACCTAGATGCTATTTAAAATTATATTAGACTAGTTATTTTTTTTATCTTTAGAATTGTTATCACCCTGCTATTTAAAACCACTTACAACGTCTCTTGATATTTCACTATCGCCCCTTTAATGTTTCTTCTCGTACAAACTACTAACGAGTAAATATAACAGAATACTATATTTGCTTCTAGCGTAAAAGTACCGTCAAAGAAACTATATATTCAAAAACCGTTCAACGATCAATCTTTCTTTACAACAGACTGAAATCAAAGTTAAAACAACTTCAATAGAAGTTATTCTTATACATAAATTATAAAATAATTACATCCATGACCGAAAGACACCAACGGTTCAAAAAAGTACTTGTAGCGAATCGAGGCGAAATTGCGATTAGAATTTTGCGGGCTGCATCTGAGTTAAAAATTAGAACCGTCGCCATTTATACCTACGAAGATCGCTATTCCCTTCATCGTTACAAAGCCGATGAAGCTTATCAAATTGGTTCTGATGATGAGCCACTCAAACCTTATCTTAATATTGATCAAATTGTAAAGGTTGCTAAGCAGCACCAAGTTGATGCCATTCACCCTGGATACGGTTTTTTATCTGAGAACGTCGATTTTGCTAGAAAGTGTCGGGAGGCAGGAATTGTATTCATTGGTCCAGAGCCAGAAGTCATGGAACGTCTAGGAGATAAAGTAGCAGCAAAGGTAATTGCCCGTGCCGTAAACGTTCCACTAATTGAAGATAGTAAAACGGCCTTAACCACCGAAGATATCGCACTCACAGAAGCAAAACGTATCGGATTCCCAATCATGGTTAAAGCAGCCGCAGGAGGTGGCGGTCGGGGAATGAGAGTCGTGCGGAAAGAAGAGGGCCTTATCAAAGCTTATCTCGAAGCAAGAGGAGAAGCTAAAACTGCTTTTGGAGACGATACCATTTTTTTAGAAAAATATATCGAAAATCCTAAACACATTGAAGTTCAGGTGATCGGAGATAGCTATGGTAATATCGTTCACCTTTTCGAAAGAGATTGCTCCGTGCAACGGCGTTTTCAAAAAGTAGTAGAAATTGCCCCGAGTATTAATTTAAAACAAAACACTAAAGATAAACTCTATCAATATGCTTTATCCATCGCCAAACACGTTGGTTATAGTAATGCCGGTACCGTAGAGTTTTTGGTAGATAGCGACGAGCAAATTTATTTCATCGAGGTCAATCCTCGTATCCAAGTAGAACATACGATTACCGAAGAAATTACGGGCGTAGATATCGTTCGTACTCAGTTGCTCATCGCCATGGGGTACGCACTGAGCCATAGTACCATCCAGCTGGCTGAACAAGATAAAATTAAAACGAATGGTTTCGCCGTCCAATGTAGATTGACAACCGAAGATCCTGCTAATAATTTCAAACCAGATTACGGCAAACTCATTGCGTATCGTTCCGCTGGTGGTTTTGGGATTCGCTTGGATGCGGGTAGTGCTTATGCCGGTTCTATTATTTCTCCGTTTTTTGATAGTATGCTCGTTAAGGTAACCGCTTCGGGACGAACCCTTAAAGGCGCTGCTCAACGGTTGCAACGTGCCTTATCAGAGTTTAGGATTCGGGGTGTAAAAACCAATATCGGTTTCCTGCAAAATTTACTGCAAGACGAAACTTTTCAACAAGGTGCCGCAACGGTTAAGTTTATTGACAATAATCCTGCCTTACTCATCTCTCCAAGATACCAAGATCGAGGAACCAAGATGCTACGCTATTTAGCACACGTCATTGTAAATGGCAATAGTGATGTAAAAACGGTTGACCCTAATAAAAAATTCAGCCTTCCAGTCGTACCTAACTTTGATCGCGACCTTCCTTACCCAAAAGGAACCAAAGATTTATTACAAGAAATTGGTCGCGATAATTTTGTGCAATGGTTACGGGAAGAAAAAAGTATTCAGTATACCGACACCACCTTTCGAGATGCACATCAATCTCTATTAGCCACGAGAGTCCGTAGTAAAGATATGCTAAGAGTCGCCGAAAGTTTTGCTAAAAATCACGCAAAAGATATTTTTTCCATGGAAGTTTGGGGAGGTGCAACCTTCGATGTAGCCTTACGCTTTTTAAAAGAATGTCCTTGGAAACGGTTAGAATTACTACGAAAGTCAATTCCTAATATTTTATTACAAATGCTTTTGCGAGGCTCCAACGCCGTTGGATATACTGCTTATCCTGACAACCTGATTGAAAAATTTATCGAACAAGCCGCAGCAAAAGGTATTGATATTTTTAGAATTTTCGATTCGCTCAATTGGATTGAAGGCATGAAAACAAGTATCCGTACTGTCCGCGAACGCACCAATGCATTGGCAGAAGCTTGTCTTTGTTACACTGGAGATATTACGGATCCAAGTCGCAGCAAATTTGACCTTAATTACTACGTAGAATTAGCTAAACAACTCGAAGGTGAAGGTGCACACATTATTTGCATCAAGGATATGGCGGGTTTACTCAAGCCTTATGCTGCTGAACTTTTGGTAGGCTCCCTCAAAAATGCCGTTCAAGTACCGATTCATTTGCATACACACGATACCTCTTCGATTCAGTCTGCGAGTTACCTCAAAGCCATCGAAGCGGGCGTTGATGTCGTTGACGTTGCCCTGAGTTCCATGTCGGGACTTACCTCACAGCCTAATTTCAATTCGATTGTTGCCATGATGGAAGGGCACGAACGACAAAATAAAGTGAACTTACCGTCCCTCAATCAGTATTCAAATTATTGGGAAACGGTGAGAAGCTACTACTACCCTTTCGAAACAGAACTCAAAGCGGGAACGGCAGAAGTTTACGCCCACGAAATTCCTGGGGGACAATATTCTAACCTTCGACCTCAGGCGCGAGGTTTGGGATTGGAAGATAAATTCGAAACCATCAAAAAGAATTATCGAACGGTTAATGATATTCTCGGCGATATCGTCAAAGTAACGCCTTCTTCTAAAGTTGTCGGCGACATGGCGATGTTCATGACTTCTAATAACCTTTCCAAGGAAGATATTTTTACAAAAGGAGATCAACTGGCTTTTCCAGATAGTATGAAAGCCTTGATGCGGGGAGACCTTGGTCAACTTAATGGTGGCTTCCCTCCTGCTTTTCAGCAAATGGTTTTGAAAGGAGAAGCAGCGTATACGAACAAACCTAATGCTCATCTAAAACCGATTGACTTTGAGCTCGAGTTTAAAACTTTCCAAGAAAAATTTGGCCCATACGTTCATTCTTTAGATTTTCTTTCTTACAAATTATACCCTAAAGTCTTTACTGATTTTCAAGAGCATTACGAGACTTACGGTGCCGTACGAAATATTCCTACGCCCGCTTTTTTCTACGGATTAAAGCCCAACGAAGAAATTCTTATTGAAATTGATTCGGGTAAACGAATCCTCGTGAGATTTCTTAATAAAAGTGAAGCGGACGAGAAAGGAATGCGAACCGTTTTATTTCAACTCAATGGTCAAACGCGGTCGATCGAAGTGAAAGACAATACGCTAGTTTCTACCATAAAAGTACAACAAAAGGTAAGCAAAGAATCAGATATCGGGGCGCCTTTGCAAGGTAGCTTATCTAAAATTTTAGTTAAAGAGGGGGAAGAAATTAAACGCAATGCACCGTTGTTCATTATCGAAGCCATGAAAATGGAGAGTACCATTACGGCACCTATAGCCGGAATTATTAAAAAAATCCACCTTACGGAAAAAACGATGGTTGAACAGGATGATCTAATTATTGAAGTTGATCCAATCTCAGCCCTTCCAAAATAATCCAAAAAAAGCCGCTTCTTGATCTAACAAGAAGCGGCACAATTCCAAAAACTCATTAATTGAGTATTTTTATTAATCGAAATCTCTTTTGATTATCAATCCAATAAAATCATTTTGCGCGTAGCCGTATGATTCGGTGTATCCAGTTGGTAATACAGTACGCCCGTTGTAGACAATACTGATCGATCCACTGAAATTTCATGATAACCTTTTGTCAAGTCTTTTCGGTATGTTTTCAGTAACTTTCCAGCGGTATCGTAGATACTTAAATTCGTCATCGAAGCTTCTGGCAAGTAAAAACCAATCACCGTTTGTCCTTTGAATGGATTCGGTCTATTTTGATATAAAGCAAAATCTTGGTCTTCTACTTCAACGCCTTCTTCCGAGGCAAAAGCTAAGGCTACAGTCAGCAGTTCCACATCACCATTACCGGCGGCAGTGGTATATGCTTCAGCTGCTGTGTAGCGGGAATTAATACCGATTACTGATTTTAAATCTTGTGTTTCATTGGCTTTTACAACAACACTAAAAATGACTTCGTCGTCCTCAAGTGTTTGTGCCACGATGTGACTCCAACTCGCAGTCATGAATCCTTCGTCCAGTAAATGTAATCCAAAGTTATCCATGCCTAAGTCTGGCAAGTTTCCGGGGATTAATTCGACGAAAGTCAAAGCTTCTCGGTCAAAGTTCATCGTAAATTGATACGCAGCCATTGCCTTAAAGTCTTTCGCTTTAAAGTCTATCGTGTACGTTTGCTCCGCAACTAAGCGTTGATCAGCAACGCTGAAGTTAAGCGCTCTATCTAAGTTTCTAACCTCTGTTTCTTGTAAATTATTAGCGATGGCATTACCATTCAAATCTCCCGTTTTGATTCCGATAAAGTTTGCAGACATCATATCTCCACTCAAGTTATCAATCGAGTAAACTTCGGGGAATGTTCCTCCAAATGGATCAGGATAATTCGGGAATACATAATTTGAAGGTACAAATCGCCAAGAAGTATTTCCATTTGGAAATTCAACGGAAAGGTGTAATATCAGCTTTCTCAATTCAATCATATCAAAAATATTGATACTTCCTGAGTTATCTACATCCGCCGCAATTCGTCGGTAAGGAGAATCGATCAATTCTATGTTCAGTAAGTGTTTACCGAGCACCACCAAATCGTAAGAAGTTACGCCATTCCACATGTTGATATTTTTCTCTGGAATAATACCGTAATCATCTCCAGTTGGTAATTCATCAAAAGCATAGTCTCCTTGATTACCCGTCAAAATTGGGAACGCATCATAACCATCCAAGGTAACGTTAACTTCATCTACCATGTCTCCACTTTCATTTTCAACGTATCCAGCAATCATTGCCATGCTTGGTGGATCAAAACAAAGAGCTTGTAACGTAATCGAACCGATACAGTAATCCCAATTTCCAGCTTCGTCTTGAACCCACAGGTCTACAATTTGTAATTCTCCGTTTGCGACAAAGTCTAAGCAGTCGAAAGAAACA
>JBGCFY010000087.1:0-2815 GCA_045110315.1 Saprospiraceae bacterium | reverse complement strand
TAGTAAGGACCACGCCTCGGTTCCAGTCGTCTCCATCTTTGTGCCGCACGTAGAACCTCAAATTCACTTCTTCAAAATTGACGTGCCGCGGAATTTTAAGCCGTAGCACTTTGGTATTGACAAAAAGAAAACCGATCAAGCTAACGTAACAAACGCCATTCCACTGATCCAAAACGGTGTGTGCTGGAAGATAAGGTTGGAGTACTTCTTCCGATACGGCGTAATTTGCCATGGCTAACTTTCTCCATTCTGCGGTTAAAAAACTCATAAGTAATTAATTTTTTAAAAAAAAACTATTGCACTTCAGCGATAAAGGCATCAAAGTCTTTACTGGTTAAACGGTGAACGTGTTGGGTGATTTTATCGATATCCCAGTTCCACCATTGCAATTCCAACAACTGTTCAATTTGCGCATCGGTGAAGCGCTTGCGAATAATTTTGGCGGGATTTCCGCCAACGATTGTGTACGGCGGAACATCTTTTGTCACTACGGAATGCGCAGCAATGATTGCCCCGTCTCCAATCGTCACGCCTGCCATGATCGAAGCTTGATGTCCAATCCAAACATCGTTTCCAATGCGTGTATCTCCTTTATTGGGATAAGATTTACCTTCCATCGCCGTAGCCCAAGCCTTTCCAAAAATAGCAAAAGGATAGGAAGAAATGGCTTCCGTCAAATGATTCGCACCGTTCATGATAAAAGCCGCACCCGAAGCAATCATACAAAATTTTCCAATAATCAAGCGATCTCCCGTAAAATCAAAATGATACTTTACCTGTTTGATAAAGTTTTCTATATCCTCGAAGTCGTCATAATAAGTATAATCGCCAATCTCAATATTGGCTTGGTCGATGCAGTTTTTTAGAAAACAAAGTTTTTTGTAATGGTCTAAAGGAAACTTTACCTCTTTATCAGGCGCTTTCATGCAAAAATGATTTTCAATTTTAAACAAGACTTTCTTAGTAAAAAGCAGTAACGAGCTGAAACTACTTTTTAAACGTATTTATCGGGCTGAGGGTTCTCTGTGAGGATAGATTTTAGAAAAGCGTCGACTAAGTTGCTGAGTTGCGCTTCCGTTTTTTCATCTTGGAGTTTTCCTGCGGCATTCATTTTTCCGCGAATGCCCTTGATTAATAATTTTGCCTCGGGGGCAATCCGTGCTTCGATCGTGGTCAGAATGAGCGTTAGGGCTTCCATCGCTTTTTCTCCAGAAGTGGCAGCGATGATGATGGCGACCGCTTTATTGGAGAACAGTGTCGTAGAAACGGTCCATTCAATCGCATTTTTCAGACTGCCCGGCAAACTAAAAACGTATTCGGGCGTACAGAAAATTACGCCGTCTGCCGCGGCAATTTTTTCGCGTAAAGCAATCACTGCTGTGGGCGGAATGGCTTGGTCAAGATCTGGGTTAAAATGGGGAAGTGTGTCAATGGCTTCGTAAAGCTCTACCGTCAAACGATTTTGGAAGTGCTCTGCCAAATAGCGTAAAACGGCACCGTTACTAGAACCTTGCTTCGTGCTGCCAGAAATAGCTAATATTTTTTTAGGCGATGTTTTCATAGGAATTGGCGTCAATTTTTTGAAAAGGGTAGTGAGTAGAAAGTGATATTTATTTCAAGTCAAGTTGGTCCAAACGATTACCGATGGTGATGGCTTTCATGGTGGTTTCTAATTGTTGAAAATCTGCTTTGAGGACGGCAGGCTGAAATTTTCCAGCTTCGAGCAAATGAATTTCATCGCAAGTATCTTGCAGGGTAGAAAAAATGTGCGAAGCGATGACGATGGTTTTTTTTAAGGCTTTCAGGCGAAGGATAATTTCGGTTAGGAGAATGTTGCTTTGAATATCCACGCCGTTGAAGGGTTCGTCTAAAATGAAAAAATCATTTTGTTGGAGTAAGATTCCTGTAACTGCCAATTTCTTTTTCATGCCGGTGGAATAATTAATGGCGTATTCGTTGAGTGGCAATTCAAAGATGTTTTTTGCGTCGAAGTCTGGGGAAGTGATGCGGCGTGCGTTGCAAAGCAATTGCAAATATTCGCGTCCAGTAATTTTGGCAAAAAAGAAAGGATTGGTGGGTAAAAAGCCTAGGCGATCTTTGAATCGATCGGATTCCGTATTGATGCGACCAAAGTAAGATTCCAGCCCTGCCATGCAGCGAAACAAAGTCGTTTTTCCCGCACCGTTTTGTCCGACTACGCCGTATACCTTTCCTGCTTCCAATTGCAGATGGATATTTTGGAGTACTTTATTTGCGCCAAAGGACTTTGATAAATTTTCGATTTGCATCATGACAAATTGGCCTTAAGTTGGTGAATTGATTTACGGTAAAAGAAAGGAATCACGCCCAACAAAAACGGTGGGAAAGCGAAAGAGATCGTCAAAAGTATGGCTTGTGCGATATTAATTCGATGGGGAAATACCGCGTATTTCGCTAAAATAACGGCTACTAAATAAACAATCGCTAAGAGTTGTAAGCCAAGCACAAGTAAAAAATTTGCTGGAAAGCAAAACAAGAGACTTAAGCTAATTGGTGCCGCTACGAGATTGGCGTAAGCGAAGGCAATTTTTAATTTATGCCAAATAAATGCTTGCGGGGTAAATGCGAAAATCCATACGTAGTAACTGTTTTCTGGTTCCCCGTAGTATTGACAACAAAGCAAGATGGACAATAATAGCGCGAAGATTCCTAAGTTGAAATTACCAACCCAAACACTCATGAAACACAAAAAGTAAGCAAATAAATGAAGGGGAAAAGTTTGGCGAAAGCCAACGGTAAACTCAAAAGGATAACGATAAAAAGGCGTTGGAATCAC
>JBGCFY010000086.1:0-7962 GCA_045110315.1 Saprospiraceae bacterium | reverse complement strand
AGAGTTAGTAAGCATCTTTCTAAAAAGAAGGTCTATCTTTTTGTGGCTCAAAATGGAGAATCTTCTTATAAAAAATTAGATGAAGTAATCATTGAAGATTTTGCCGCTTACGCAGAGGAAAATAATCTCCTTACAATTGGTGGGACACAAGGAGCTGCTTATAAGAATAGAAAAGAAAATTTATTCCTTAAAAATTCAAATATTCTAGGAAGGAAATATCTCATCTACGACAAGATTCCAAAAATTAAATGGACGATTACAAAAGATCAAAAAAAAGTTGGGAAATTTACTTGTACCAAAGCCACCACTACACATTTTGGCAATAAAATCACCGCGTGGTTTACAGATGAGCTTGCCCTCAACAATGGTCCCGAAGAATATGGAAACTTACCCGGAATGATCTTAGTCCTAGAGACTAACACCAAAACGATTACCGCTATAAAAATACTCACCAAAAAAGTAGATCCTACCTTAGAGTTTGAACGTCCCAAACAAGGTAAAAAAATTAGCGTAGCGGATTACTATCAAGAACTCAGCAAGGTTCTCAAAAAAATAAAAAGAAATTCCGGAAAAAAAGAATTGAAAATAGAGAAGTAGTCTGTTACATTTACTGAAACTATAATCATTTCTAGAAGCTTTATTTTAACGATTAGAAAAATGAAAAAACTGCTACTCCTCAGTATCTTTGTTTGCAGTGGCATCTTTGCCCTTGCACAACAGACGATTCTTACCGGAGTAGTTTTGGATAGTTTAACTACGCCGCTCGCTTACGCAAATATACAGGTCTTTTGTGGTGATAGTCTTTCACTCTGTCACTACGATGTAACGGACGACAAAGGTCGCTTTCGGATTGAATTAACGGAAACTGGTACTTACGAAGTTAAAGCATCCTACCTAGGATACAATCCTCAAACGAAGACGCTCCTCCTCGATGCAAAAAGAAGTACAGTCCAGTTAGACTTTAACTTAAACCCACAAGCGCTTTCCCTTTACGAAGTCATCGTTAAGGAAAAAGCACCCGAGCTACAAATCAATGGAGACACCGTCAAATACAAACTCGACCGATTCACCAATGGTTCAGAAGAAACGCTTGGGCAAGTTCTCAATAAATTACCTGGTATTGAAGTAGATGAAAATGGGAAGATCAAAGCCAACGGAAAAAAAATTGATAAACTCTTAATTGATGGCGAAGAATTTTTTCATGATCAACATCAATTGGCGACGCAAAATATTTCCGCAGAAATGCTCAAAGATGTAGAACTCTTGCAAAAGTACCAAGAGTTTGCAGCCATCACTGATTTAGAAGAGAGCAATCAAACCGCACTTAATGTCAATATCAAAGATAGTTACAAAGGAAAAATTACTGGTGATCTCGCAGCGGAATATGGTTACCATAATCGCTACCGCGCCCACAGCAATTTGTTTCGTTTTGGTCGGAAATCAAAATTGAGTCTCATTACGGATAGTAACAATACCGGACAGCAAGCTATTAGTTTTGAAGACTACGTTAACTTTCAGGGAGGGATCAAACAGTACATGAAAAATAATGGTGCCGATGAGGTATTAATCGTAGACGAAGAAAATCTTCCAAGTTTTCTGCTTTCCCAAGAAGGTGTTCAGGAAAAACAAGCTACTTTTGCTGCACTTAATTTTATCTACCATCCGTACAAGTTTGTCAAATTCAAATTGCACTCCATCCTTAGTCATACCCAACGGACACAGGCGGAATCTATCCGCACAGATTTTTTCACCGATGCCGGTACCCTCCGATCTTCCGAGTCCATTAACGGAGAAGCTAGTTTTCTTTTTAATACAACAACGGCAGAAGTTGATTTTAAACCAGATGATCGTTCTATTCTTAATTATACCATTATTTATAATCCAACCAACGATCAGCAAGAACGAAAAATTAATCAAGAAATCCTAGATACACAAAAGGACTATCTCGAAAATGCAAGCAATAGAAATTATTCTTTTGGCCAACAGCTAAGTTATCTCCGTAGAATTAACGAATCTACCTTGATGACCATTAATACTTTTCAAGACCTACACTCTCGAAAAAATCGCTACCAAATCGAAGCGAATCGATCTTTCTTGGAACTTGCTTTCCCTAATAATCTATTTGAATTAGCACAAGATAAAGTCAACAAAAAAACAAGCTATGGTTTCAATACCAAACTTGCCTTTAAAGTAAAAAAAAGTACCTTCAAAATTAGACTAGGTGGCATTTTTGACCGCTACCATTTTAATGCTAACCTCAACGATTTTCCGAACACCGAATTTAGCAACGTATTAAACCTCAACCGAAAAACTTTTTATAGTGGCTTAAGCTATAACGGGCAACAATCAATTTTACACTATACTTTTGCCTTAGATTATTATAAATTTCACACCAATTACAATCAACTGTTTCAGCAAAACGCTAATAACTTATTTCCCAAGGTAAGATTAGAACTAAGGTTTAAGACGAGTCATAAAATTAGTTTACAGTATAGCTATACGAATAGTTTCCCTTGTTTGGAAAAAACGATCCAGCAGTATATTATCAAAGATTTTCGTAGCATTCAGGCCAACGAAGATGTACGCTTTGATCACTTTGTTCCCGCTAATAATTTTACACTACAATACTTTATCGTAGATTTTCTCTCAGGAACAACCGTCAGCTTTAATACTTCTTATAGCCGCAAAAAGAATCCCATTGGTATTACGGCAACGGCAACCCCCGAGCTCAATAAAGTAGCTTACCGCATTGTTCCTTTCGAAACTGCTTTTAATACTTATTTTCTTTTTGATTATAAATTTAGTGGAATCCCTTTCTCGGCTAGACTCAATTTAGTTTTCAATCAAAATCAACAAATCAATTTCCTAGCGGAGCAAGAAAATCAGTTGACAACCAACCTTTATCTCGGAGATATCCGATTAAATTCTAGGTTTGACCAAGAATGGTTGAACTTTACTATCGGTCTAAAACTTGTCCAGTACGAATTATTCAACCAGTTACTAAGTACTAATAATACCCTACTAACTTTAAACCCTCAACTCAATCTATCTGGACAGTTTTTAAAAAGCTTTAAGTGGCAAATCAATACCAGTTACGAGCAATTCGAAACCAACAACGCAGCGAGTAGAAATCGCTTGGTGCTCAGTCCTACCCTTCGTTATCACGAAAACAAAAGTAAATATGAGTTTAGTATTGTTACCTACAATCTCCTCAACCTGAATACTACAGAACTCATTCAACAACAAAACGAAGTCAATTACGTTCAAGAAATCATCTACAGCAATTTAGCAGGCTATCTTAATTTCAATATCAAATATCGATTTTAAGAAATGGGACAATTATTTTAAAGTTTCCTATTTGCATTACGAAAAAAGTCTTTGCGATCTCGTGTACCGCAAAGACTTTTCTTAAACGCTAAAACACCTTCACTAAGAACCATGAAGGTTAAAAGTAACCACCGCTTTTAAGAAACGTGTTTGTCCCGATGGGCAAGTACACAATAAAGCATCTCCATAAAAGTCGATGGTAGCGGGATAAGAAAAGTAACCTGAAAAATAGGTGTTCTGGTAATTACTGATTTCACACGCAAAATGTTCTTTCAGTTCTTCCGCTACACTAGGACTAATTGCGTCCGACAAATAATCGTAAACGACTACACTTCCTAACATCGGATCAAAAATAGTATATCCCGAATCAGATAAAGAGAATTCAACAGTCGGCGTACTTTGTAACGGCTGAGAAGGACGCACGGTACAACCACTATAGCAGGCAGCACATTCAAAAGCCTCCTCTAATTCATAATCGATATATCCTGCTACGTCGGGATTAAGCACACTCCAAGTAGAAGTATTCGTAATAGCATCCACATCAAACAGACATCCGGTACCACAATCATTTAAATTGTTTACATCTGAATCCACATAGGAAGGAGCAAATGGTGCAGGGATTCCTTTTTTCAGTTGTACTTCGGGAGCAGCCGTTTCCGCTACTTGAAGATCTTCTTTTTCACAAGCAAAGAAAGAAACCGCGAGAAATAAAAACAATAATTTCTTCATAATCTTTTATTAGTTTTTTAATGACAGAAATAATTTTTAGCTAAAAATAGTTAGTTACTCAACGCTTGGTTGACACTACTAAACTAAGTCTAAAACAATTCCCTTTTTAGCTAGTTTCATTTCCTCCATGGAAAGCTTAATATTCGTAGATGAGCTTTTCATATTCGTGGTGAATGCTCTTTGTTGATCCTATCTTTAGCATGAGATGTGTAATTTTTTTTTTGAAAATAAAAGAAATCAGATAAATAATTTTCCTAGTATCTTTGTAAAGAAATAGTTGATTCCTATAAATGAAAATTTTAATCGCTCTTGATAAATTTAAAGCTTCTCTTTCTGCTACCCAAGCTGTAGCGTCACTAGCTCAAGGTATCCAAAAAAAGTATCCCACCGCCATCCTAACCAACCAAGCAATGGCGGACGGTGGCGATGGTTCTATTGATTTATTGCACGAGCAAGAATCTTTTACCGAGCATCACGTAGAAGTACACGATCCTCTATTTCGAAAAATTAAAGCTACTTACTTTTCAAACCAAACCGACGCTTTTATCGAAATGGCAAAAGCTTCTGGCTTAGCATTATTAACAACCGCCGAGCGTAATCCAATGGAAACCACTTCTCTCGGGACCGGCGAATTAATCCTCGACGCTTTTCACAAAGGATTTAAAAATATCAATTTATTTATTGGAGGAAGCGCAACCAATGATGGTGGTATTGGAATTGCGCAGGCTTTAGGTTTTAATGTTTTGGATAAAAACCAAAATCAATTACGCCCCATTGGTAAAAATTTATCCAATATTCAACACTTACAATCCACTCCCCTTTCCAAACAAATTGCCAACTTGAATATTCGCCTCCTTTGCGACGTTAATAATCCATTTTGTGGTGTCAAAGGAGCAGCTCAAGTGTATGCCCGACAAAAAGGAGCAACGCCAACTATGGTAAACCAACTTGATCAAGGTCTGGCACAGCTAGCCTTAATTTTTACAAAGGAACGAGGAATAGAAATTGGTCAAATGTCGGGAGCGGGAGCTGCTGGAGGTATTGGCGGCGGTATGGTTGCACTTTTTGGAGCACAACTTATTTCGGGCGTTCAGTTCTTCGTCGAACGGTTTGACTTAGAGGCAAAAATCAAGGAAGCAGATGTTGTAATTTCGGGAGAAGGTCAATTAGATCTGCAATCGCTGCAAGGAAAGGTCGTCGGTGGTATTCTCCAACTTTGTCTACGACACCAAAAACCGCTGATTGTAGTTTGTGGTCAATCTACCCTTCCCCTTCCGGTGAATGGAATTCAAACGATAAAAACCATTATGGATTATGCGCCTTCGGTAGCAATTGCGATGCAAAAAGCGGATCATTTTTTACAAACGATTGGCGCACAGCTAAATTTTCCTTTTACTATTAAATAAATCATCCCGAACCTTGGACAAACCAAAATCCAGGATGACCTGCAGCACTTTTGAAAACAACTTCTAAATGTAAATGCTTACTTTTTCAATCTTAAGCCTTCCATTTTTCTATGAAATTCTTTAAGGTAAGGTAACGTAAGCTAATGCTTTTCTCCATTTCCATTAACGATTCAAGCTTACCGACTTTACTTCCGTTACGCCGTCCACTTGAATACTTAAAAAGTAAATTCCATTTGGTAATTCCCTACCATCGATTTCACAATTGTGTAAACCAGCCGCTCGATTTTCGTTCTCCCAGATGGACTTGACCAATTGTCCACTAGCGGTGTACAAAGAAAGCTGTACGATTCCGGCTTGCTGCAAACGCAACTCAACGTTTAATTCTTCAGCAAATGGATTTGGATATACCGTAGTTGTAAAGGCTTGTTCCGTTGAAAGTGTTTCAACAACTGCTGGTGTATTATCGTAGTATACGACATTCTCATTTCTAGGATTTGCTCCACCACAACCATCAATAAAGGCATGGAAGCGAGAACCACTCCTAGCGGTAAAACCAGGTAATAACAATATAGCCTGACCTGCGTCGTAACGTACACCAAAACCGTTATTTGATCCTGCTGTAATTTCGTTATTCGCTGAAATAAATTTGCTCGACTCAAATTCTACTGCCCAGTTTAGATCATCCGTCAATAGCAAAGTCGTATGGCAGGCACTCATTCCGTCAACAACCAAATCGCCCGTATTACAGGGATCAAGCCACGTTCGGAGGCGGCGGCGATTATCCGTAGCACCATTATTATTCCAAGCGTAAGCCATTGCACCATACAAGCCTTCGTCGGCAGCAGGATTAGAACAATTCGGCTGTCCACTACAAGTATTACCTCCTAGAAGTTGACCAACAATTCGATGTCCATTATTAAACAATGGTGATCCCGAAGAGCCGCCCTCCGTTACACTTTGCCCGTTAGCTGTAGCATTCCAAAAGACCTCAAGCCATCTCGGCAGACCTACATTGGTTGCACCACACGCGCCAGTAGGCAACATCGTGTGTGTAGCAATTTTCTTGACATCTCCAGCAGGATGGTGAATACCAACACCACCAACACCGGGGTTATTATTGCGATCCCAACCATTATAAAAAGGCGTAAAGCCTGACAAATCCGCAGGGTCTTCATCTAACCGTAAAAGTGCAAAGTCCGAAGAGTTTGGTTCATCATCATTGGCTAAAACCGTAGCCCCAGAAGTCGTAAGAAAATTGGGCTCCGAACCAGAACTACCACAAGCTAATGCTTCATAATCCCACATAAAACTAAAACTAGAAGCATCTGAATTAGTCACCGCATCTCTACCACTCAGACAATGATCAGCCGTCAAGAATAGCGGATCAAAATTTCCACAAGTGTTGTTGACCAAAGAACCGGTACACCAACGCGTTCCGTTAATCAGCATAATGGCAACGCCTCTTTTTTCTTCTTGCCAGTCATTCCCTTCTGCACAATTCACATCAACTTGACAGCTACCCGAGCCTTGGTAATTTCTTTGTGGATCTGCTTTCCGAATATCAATTACTCGGTAACCATGCACCACTTTTTCAATTGAAATAATACCCGGTGAACTTACCGTCTTAGGTTCATAATATTCTAGCGTCACGAAATCACCGTAGACCAAACCTGTCGCAAAACCTCGCGGACTAAGATCGGCACTAATCTTATTATTCCTCGCCGTAAACCCACCAATTTGATGCGATTTATCTTTATTATAAACATACAATACCGCGCCTTCTGGCAACCAATATTCTTTGAATAGAAAGTTTATAGAAACCGCATCGGGACAGTAAAAACTTAGTTGCCACACTCGATCCCCATTCGGTAATTCATACCAACTACCAGCATTGTACAAATCCAAGTCTACTTCGTGCCCAAACCCAAACCGAGGAGGTTCATTATTTTGTTGGTCTCTTTCATCTTCCGCTCGAAGTTGCTCGATATTGACTGTAGGCAGCTGCTCAACTGGCACCGCTTGTCGAAAGTCATAGATAGAACTGAAAGGCTCACCACCTATATTAAGCTGTGCATAAACAGAAGGCCAAGCAACAAAAGCTCCAAGTAGAATAACTAGGCAACTCTTTAATATATATTTTTTCATCATTATTATTTTTGTATTTTTTTGTATTTTTTTTAATCTTCTATTCGTCTTACAAATAAGGAATTAATCCATTTCCTGTAGGCCGTAGTCGTACGTATAACCTAAATACTTTATCAACGCTAGTAGTTTTTTTTAAAAAAATAAGTCTTAGGAAAAAAACTACACTTCACAGTCAAAAAATCTCATGACAGCAACAAGTTTTCATTCTACAGCGCAGTATTAAAAAGATTCAACACCACGCTGTAGAATAAAAACAGTTAAGTCGAAAACATTTTACTTTTGTCTTACAATACCTGCGAAAAATTCTAATGGAAAGTTGAAGTAAAATCTAGTTCGTTTCTAAATCAATTCTATT
>JBGCFY010000085.1:0-2545 GCA_045110315.1 Saprospiraceae bacterium | reverse complement strand
TTTTTTCTTTTCTATTTTACGATCCATATTTTTTGTTCTGTTTTTCTAACCAAAGTACCCCAAGCCCTGTGCCATTTTTACTAAAGTATTGGTTATCAGTTTACAAGAAAAAAAGAGAGCTTGCTCCTTTTAAAATAGTGTTCATTAACGCACACCAACTGTTCATTTATGAACAGTTGGTGTGACAAGCAAGGCAAAAGAAAATAATTCTTTTTTAAAATTGCTCAGATTATTATGGCTTACAATTGAAGTTTTACCGCGGAAGCGTTTAAATTTATCTTTCATTTAAAAAAAAATAACTCATTTGCTGCAGCAAGGAAAAATATTAATTGTAGATGACGATCAAGATATTCTCTTGAGCTTGCGCCTTTTCTTAAAGAAGCATTTTACGAGTGTCGTTACAGAACATAATCCACATCACATACCTCGGTTATTGCGCCAACACGATTTTGACCTTGTCCTATTGGATCTTAATTTTCGACGGCAAGATCAAGCTGGCGACGAAGGGAATTTTTGGTTGAAAAAAATGCTTTCCTTGCAACCTCAACTCGGAATTATTATGATTACCGCTTACGCTAGTGTTCCCGCAGCAGTGCGTGCAGTCAAAAATGGTGCACTTGATTTTGTAGAAAAACCTTGGCGCAACGAAGAGTTATTAAAAACCCTACAAAATGCTTTGCAATTAAGCACATCCAAAGCGAAGCAAAAACAAGTAGAAAAAGGCTCCCAAACGGCGACAATTATCGGTGAATCTCCTCTGCTGAAACAAGTACTTAGCAATGCTGAAAAGGTGGCTTACACGGATGCTAACGTTTTGATTCTTGGTGAAAATGGTACAGGTAAGGAACTACTTGCTCGGTTTTTACACGAACGTTCTAAACGCTCAGGGGAGGTTTTTGTAAAGGTAGATTTAGGAAGTATTAGTGATGGCTTATTTGCCTCAGAACTTTTTGGGCACGTCAAAGGTGCTTTCACCGATGCAAAAATGGATCGGGTTGGATATTTTGAAAGCGCTAAGGGCGGAACGCTTTTCTTTGACGAAATTGGTAATTTATCATTGCCACTACAAGCAAAATTATTACAAGCGATACAAGAACGACAAATTAGAAAAGTAGGTAGCAATGATTTGATCGACTTGGATATTCGCTTGGTTTGTGCTACGAATATGCCCTTGGCGCAAATGGTGGAAGCAGGTCGTTTTCGGCAGGATTTATTATACCGGATGAATACGATCGAATTAGAATTACCACCGTTGAGAAAAAGACCAGAAGATATACCTTTACTCGCGAAACACTTCCTCGAGTTGTATATCGAAAAATACGAAAAAGTAGATTTGCAATTGAGTACAGCTGCTTACGAAAAACTAAGTGCTTTTACCTGGCCTGGCAATGTTCGAGAATTACAACACGCCGTAGAAAGAGCTGTAATTTTATCTGAAACGACCGTAATCACCCCGAATGATTTTAAATGGAGAATGAGTAATAGAACGGCAGCCAATCAACTTTTTAGTTCCTACAACTTAGAAGATATGGAGAAGCAGCTCGTCGAAAAGGCATTACAAAAAAATCAAGGTAATATTTCAAAAGCAGCCAAAGCATTGGGAATTACTCGGGCTGCTTTATATCGGAGAATGGAGAAGTATAAACTCTAATCTTGAGGTTTTAAAGAATTTGAGCCTCCATAAGCAGAAACTATGTTGCGAAACTTTAAATTGAACGTTGGGTTCCGTATTTTTTTATTGCTCGGTTTGCTATTAAGCTTGATTTACGCTTGGCAGGAAGGACCACTTTACGTGGAATGCTTTTTATTACTATGCTTAACGCTAATTGTCTGGTATAATTTATTTCAATACATTGATCGGGGAAACCAAGCCGTGAGTAATTTTTTAAAAGGGATTCAGTATAATGACTTTACGATGAGCTTTCCCACGAATCAAGGAAGCAATTCTTTTCAAGGTTTATATACTAATTTTAACCTAATCAACGAGAAGTTTCAAGCGTTGAGTGCCGCCAAGGAAGCGCATACGCATTATTTGAACACGATAGTAGAACACGTTAATGTAGGCTTAGTTTGTTTTGATCAAGATCAGAAAGTTATTTTGATGAATCAGGCCTTGAAAAAGATTTTGCAAAAAACTTACCTAATCGACTTAGCTGCTTTTCAGCGCTTAGACCACAAATTATATCAAGTAATCAAAGAATTGCCAAGCGGCAAAAAAACTTTAATCAAGCTTAAATTGGGGAATCAACTCGTCGCTCTGGCTCTGGAAGCAAACGAATTCCTGCTACAAGGTAAAGCCTATCGATTAATTTCTTTTCAAAATATTCAAACCGAATTAGAAAAAGAAGAGTTGGCTGCTTGGCAAAAATTACTTCGAACGTTGCGCCACGAAATTATGAATTCTATAACGCCAATCACCACTTTAGCTGCTACGATTGATGATCAATTACAAACTGCGCCAGAACAAGTATCGGGAGAACAGTTGACAGATATCCGTGCGGCCATTCATGCTATTCGAAAACGGAGTGAAGGTCTGTTTCGCTTT
>JBGCFY010000084.1:0-12493 GCA_045110315.1 Saprospiraceae bacterium | reverse complement strand
TACGGTTAGGTTTTCTGCGTTGGTGATTTGTACGTGTTGAATGTAATTTCTATTCCAAAGTGGTTCAAAAATGCCATTGGCAAAACGGGTTACTAATAAATTCTGGACCGTTTCTTTACCCAAATAATGATCAATACGATAGATCTGATCTTCTTCAAAATATTTTCTGATCGTTTTATTCAGTGCCACAGCAGTTTCTAAATCGTAGCCAAATGGTTTTTCAATGACCAAGCGTTTCCAACCGTCTTTTTGTTTGTGCAAACCATGAGCCGCCAAGCAAGCAGGAATAGTTTCGTAGAGAAAGGGTGGCGTAGAGAGATAGTAGATATAGTTGCCACCAATTTTAAATTTATCATCTAGATTCGCTAGCGATTTTTTGAGTTTGGCATAGTCGTCCTTCTCGGAAGTTTGTAAAGAAACATAGGAAAGTCGGCTAGCAAAATCTTCTTGGATCGCCTGATCTTCCTTTTCTAAATTAATAAATTCACTTTCAAAAAAGACTTTATCCCGAAAGGCTTTATCGCTATATTTAGAGCGGCTTACTCCCAGTACTGCAAAATTACTAGGCAAATACTTCCCTTGATGTAGTTTATATAAAGCAGGAATTAATTTTCTTACTGCTAAGTCTCCGGAAGCACCAAAGATGACAAAAATTACGCCGTCCATAAATTTTAATTGTAATCCTCTATTTCCCAAAAAATATTTTGCGTACAGAAGGATCGAATGATTGAAAAATGAAAGTGATATCAAAGTTATCCGTTGCCACCAACTTAAAGGAACTGCAAAACAAAATTATTACTCTCGCACCAATATTACAGTAAAAATGATAAAAACCAATAAAAGCAGCGGTATAATTATTTCTTTTCTTTTTTATAGAAAAAGTATAGCTTTACGCCAAGTAGCATTGACGAATTATAAACCCAAAATGTACGTTTAAATTAATACTTAAACAACTTCGTAGTTGATAATGTTCTAGAAGTCTTTATCTTGAGGAAGATAACATTCAAACTTTAAATAGCTTAAAGTTGTTACAAAGTACTTTAATCCAAATTATTTCACTTAAGCAGTTTTTTATGAAAAAGGAATTATACGATTTTGGGATGGTCGGTTTAGGCGTTATGGGAAGAAATTTTTTATTGAACGTTGCGGACAATGGCTACGCTGCAATCGGATTAGATAAAGATGAAAAACAGGTGCTAGCTTTTGCCAACGAAGCAGCGGGTAAAAATGCAACAAGCACTACGGATGTAAAAACTTTTGTAAGCTCACTCAAAACGCCGCGTAAAATCATGATGCTCGTGCCAGCGGGTAAAATTGTAGACTATGTAATTGCTGATTTGGTGGAATACCTCGAACCAGGCGATTTATTAATGGATGGTGGCAACTCGTTTTTCGTAGATACGGATCGTCGGTTAGCTGATTTGAAAAAGAAAAAAATTCTTTATCTCGGTGTTGGCGTATCGGGTGGGGCAGAAGGAGCAAGATTAGGACCAAGTATTATGCCTGGAGGTTCCAAACAAGCCTACAATAAAGTCAAGAAAATCTTAGCTGCCGTTTCGGCAAAAGTAAACGACGAACCTTGCGTTGCTTATATGGGAAATGGCTCGGCGGGCAACTATGTAAAGATGGTGCATAACGGTATTGAATATGCAATGATGCAACTCTTGGCAGAAAGCTATGATATCTTAAAGCACGTAGGAGGACTTGATAACAATGCATTACAAAAAGCTTACACTAAGTATAATCGCGGGCGGTTAAAATCTTTCTTAGTAGAAATTACGGCTTCCATCTTCGGGCAAGCAGATGAATTGAGTAAAGGAAGCTTGATTGATGTGATTCTGGATAAGGCGAAGCAAAAAGGAACGGGGAAATGGACTTCACAAAATGCAATGGATTTTGGAATACCAACGCCTACCATCGATGCAGCAGTTACCATGCGTGGCGTCTCTTCGCTCAAAGCAGAGCGAGTAAAAGCTTCCAAAATTTTAGCCGTAAAAGCAACAAAGACCAAAGTAGAGCAAAAAAAATTAGTGAAAATCGTAGGGGAGGCTTTGCATTTTTCCTTTATCGTTGCCTACACCCAAGGATTAGCTTTACTAGCAGAAGCTTCTAAAGAAAAAGGCTACAAGTTAGACTTAGAAGCTACCGCTAGAATCTGGCGCGGTGGCTGTATTATTAGAGCCAGTTTACTAGAAGATATTCGTACTGCATATGCTGAGAATCCTGATCTAGCTAACTTAATGGTGGATGAGCGGTTTGCGAAGTCGCTAAAAACAAATCAAAAAGGACTTCGTAGTACCTTGAAACTTGCGATTGACGCGGGAATTCCGACGATGGCTTTTTCTAGTGCCTTAGCGTATTTTGATGCTTACCGACAAGAACGATTACCCTTGAATCTAGTACAAGCACAACGCGACTTTTTTGGTTCGCACACTTATGAGCGTATTGATAAAGCAGGAAGTTTTCATACCGAATGGAAATAGTTTGTGTAAATGCCGGAAATAGAAAAATGTGCTTAGCTAAAATCTTTGGCTAAGCATATTTTTTTGCCTAGAGTTGTTTTAAAACAACTTCTTAAAGGAGAGCTTAAGTAGTACATTTCAATTCTAATAGACTTACTAAGCATCACTTATTAACTTTCTTCCCATCAAAATGTCATAAATCCTTGTAAGAATCGCTAATGATATATTATTTTAGGGGCAGGAAATAAATTAATGTGCCGAAACCTTATAGTCATATCATTCTTATTTTGTTTATCCTGTGTAGTGGATCTTCCTTAGCTGCACAAGACTATCTCTTTGATACGCAAATGTTGACCACGGAAAATGGTCTAGCCAATCTTATGACTTCTACGATTTACAAAAATCAAAGAGGGATTATTTGGATGGGGACAAAATATGGCTTGAATAGCTACGACGGACATGAATTCAAATTATACACGAAAGAGAAAAATGGACTAAGTTCAAATCGAGATATTGTTCGAATTTCGGAAGATGACAAGGGCCGATTGTGGTTATTTCATGGGATGGATCTATTTCTTTATCCCCACGAAAAGACGATGTATGATATTAGCATTTTTGACCCCAAGACAGAGCGTTCGATTCCTTTTATCACTCTATTTAAGGATCAAGCGCCTTTTGCTCCAGAAGCTGTGCTTTCTCTAAGGGGAAACGATCCAGAGAATCGCTTGTGGTTAAGCACCAAAGAAGGGCAACTTTTTCGTTACGAAGCTGGTCAGCTAAAAAAAATATTTGAAAAAGCAGGTTCCGTTTTTCAGTACTTTGCCGTAGAGGAAAATGGTGAAATCTGGTTAGCTGGTCGCAAAGAACTAATCAAGATAAGTGCTAGTGGGAAATATTTAAAAACGATAACTCTATCGGAAAAAATCGGGGGACTCTGGATCGATCAAGAAAAAATCTGGGGAACGACGGTTGAAGTAGATCCACTTAAAGGGGCAAAAGAAAAACACATATTTTCGATTACTAAGGAAACGGAAGAATACCTTCCTTTCCAGCTAAAAAAACGACCCAATGCCAGTACTGAAGCTGAAGCAGCTATCGTTCTGGAGCGATGTCCTTCCAATCAATTTTGGTATGCTAACATTGGAGGAGAATTAAATATTTACAGTACTGACGGAGATTGGTTATATAGTTATGAAGATCCCTTTTATCAAAGATTTATAAGAGGGTTCAACGATTTCTTTGTGGAAGATGATTTGCTGTGGGTTGCTACTGAAATGGGCGTGATCAAAACTCGCATCAAAAAGAATCCATTTACCTTAATTCATCAATCAAAAAGTTATTCGGATACTAGAGGAATTGCAGAAGATGAACAAGGGAAGATTTATTTTCTTCAAAGAGAAACGTATTGCTGGAATCCACAGGAGACTACTTTAGCACAGGTTACGAAGAGAAAAGGGGCAATGTGTTTGATCTACCACGATAGTACGCTTTGGTCGGGCTGTTATAGTGAAAAATTTTTAGGGTTTCAATTAGATCTAAAAACGGGGGAAGATTTTGTCTATAAAGGAGCACAGCAAGAAATTTATGCAACCACTGCTTTGCAGAGTGCTTTGCCGGGGCAATACATCGTGGGAGTAAGTAAAGGTATAGCGGTCATTGATCTCACTACGCATACGGTACTACCTTACAATCCCAGCGCGCTCAATACTGGATTAGGGCGAAAACTGCAAAGCACGAGAGTTTGGTATTTGCATGAGAATACACAAGGACTTTGGGTAACGACAGAAAATGGTATTTTTTTATTGAAAAAAGGAGCAGAAGTTTTGCAACATTTCTGTAAAGAAAATGGTCACTTACCTTTTGACCGAATCACACATCTGCACGAAGATGAAACGGGTGTTTTTTGGTTAGCGACTCAAGGCGGCGGTGCGATTCGGTGGGAACCGGCCCGCTCGGCGCAGGATACCTCCATTTATGAACAAATTACGACCCAAGAAGGCTTATCTAACGATTATATCTATGCCATTTACGGCGATGAGAACGAAAACCTATGGATGTCAAGTGATTTTGGCTTGATGCAAATGGACCGGAATAGCTTACAAGTGAAAACCTATTTTAAAGCTGATGGTCTTCCTCATGATGAATTTAATTCGACGGCACATTATAAAGCTAAAGATGGTACACTATACTTTGGTGGTTTGGGAGGCTTAATTAGTTTTGATCCATCAAGCTTGGGGAAAGAGGAAAAAAACGAAACTCCGCTTGAATTTACTGGCTATTATTTACTAGAAGCGGATCAAGCAGAAATGTCAGATCAGACACACTTGTTATACGAAGCAGTGAATCTCAAAATACAACCAACTGATAAATTACTAGAGTTGCATTTTACTTTGCTGGATTATGAAATCCCCAAAAATCATCGCTATGCCTATAAGATTGAAGGATACACAGATTATTGGGTACACACGAAGGAGAATTACGTAAGTATCACCAACCTGCCTTATGGTAACTATACGTTGAAGATAAAAGGAAAACGTTACAATAGTGAATGGGCAACAAAAGAACTAAGCTTGGGAATTACCGTTTTGCAGCCATTTTACTACCACAAGGGTTTCCTCCTCGCTATTTTGCTCTCGCTATTATCTCTTGGTTTCCTCTTATTTAAATGGCGACTTAATAGTGTAGAAAAAGATCGTGCGACCTTAGAATTAGAAGTTCAAAATCGTACGCGACAGATTAAGTTGGATAAACAGTTAATTGCAGAGCAGGCAGAAGCTTTGCGCAAAGCAGACGAAGCTAAAACCCGTTTTTTCTCCAATATTACTCATGAGTTTCGGACTCCTTTAACCTTAATTATGGGACCCGTCGAGCAATTGCTACAGCAAGATTTCTCTAAAAAGGTGCAACAACAGTTGTCCATCGTCCTCAAAAATAGTCGCCACTTATTAAGTTTGATCAACCAACTTCTGGATCTTTCAAAGCTGGAAAGTAAGCAAATGGCGGTCGAGCTTACCTACGGCGATTTGTTAGGCTATACCCAAGAACTAACGACTAACTTCCAAACCTTGGCAGAGCAAAAAGAAATAAGCCTTAACTTTATAACGGATCAAGAAAACTGGCAAACTTACTTCGATCTGGATAAGTGGAATAAAATCGTTTACAATCTATTATCCAATGCGATGAAGTTTACGCCGCAGGGTGGGCAAGTAGATTTATCGTTGACCAAAGAAAATCGTGGGACAGCAGCTTGGATTAAGTTGATGGTTAAAGATACCGGAATTGGTGTTGAAAAAATGGCGCAACAACAAATCTTTGATCGCTTTTATCAAGCAGATGCTTCTTCTACTCGTACGAAAGATGGAACGGGAATTGGCTTGGCTTTAGTGAAGGAATTGATTGAATTGCAAGGTGGAAAAATAAAAGTGGAGAGTTCTCCGCAGCGAGGAACTACTTTCGAAGTAACTTTGCCAGTGCCTTCGCAAACAAGCTCGGATGCACTCCCCGCACAATTTGATTTAGCACCTCAAACTAGTTTTTTACCAGAGATAAAAATTGCTGAAAAAGAAAAACCGGTTGGCTCATCGCTCAAAGATGCGCTTCAGTTATTACTAATTGAAGACAATGTGGAACTGCAAGCTTATATCCAAAGTTGTATTGATCCGACGATCTACGAAGTTACTACCGCACAAGACGGCGAAGAAGGATTGGAAAAAGCCTTGGCGATTATTCCCGACTTAATCATTTGCGATGTCATGATGCCGAAAAAGAATGGTTTTGAAGTGGTAGCGGCGATTCGGAATCAACTCTGCACTTCTCATATTCCTATCATTTTATTAACGGCAAAAACTTCCCTCGAAAGCCGTTTAGCTGGAATTAAGCACGGAGCAGATGCTTATTTGACCAAGCCTTTTAATTCGACGGAACTGATCTTACGCATCCAGAAGTTGATAGAGACGCGTAAAGCTTTGCAACAACGCTATTCACAAGTAACGACCGATTCGCAGTTGACCGAGCAGGTAGCACCGGCTACTTTTCTAAAAGAAGATCAATTCATAAAAGATTTGCACTCGTTTGTAAAAGCGCATTTACAATCTCCCAACTTAAATGGTGATTTGATTGGTAAGCATTTTAACATTAGTAGAATGCAATTGCATCGCAAGTTGAAGAGTCTAACAAATACCACTATTAGTGAAATAATTCGGGATACTCGGCTGACGACAGCTTTAGATTTACTACAAAAAGGAGAAGCAAATGTTTCAGAAGTCTCCTATCAAACTGGATTTTCTTCCCCCGCACACTTCTCTCGGACTTTCAAGAAAAAGTATGGAAAACCACCATCTGAGGCGTAAAAAACGATAAATGTTACAGAATGTTAAGCATTTGCAAGATTTAGACAACGATCTGGGATAGATTTGCCTTACTTTGTGTATCGTATTACGAATGATTTGATCTTAAGTATATCCTTCGCATTTGAAATGCTAACTACCAATCAACATTTGTCCATACCGACCCCATCAAACCCAATAATCTAAACGATTAAAGTACTACATAGCTTTACTTTCGTATCACCTATGTATTCAACGCTACGGCTAAATTTGTCCCTATACATTTTAGGGATGGAACGGCGAGCGTAAGAGAATTAAACCTATTAAAAGATTTATGAACGATGATTAAAATTAAAATTGAAATTGTGAGTACTAAATAAAGTACTTAGCTTGAAAAGAGTCAAAGCATTATGCTAATCAGATAAGGCTAGACTAATAAAGAAGTCTTCAAAATAAAGTATTATTTATTTTAGAATGTATTTCGGCACAAAAATAAGAAAACTCTATATCACAAACACAGGCTTGATAAGCTGCTCAAACAAATGAAACAGCTGTGCTGAAGTGGTCGCTTACTTTTTTTGTTAAAAAGTAGACACCATTAACGGTCAGTTAGAAAACGCTCACTTGGATACTTCGGTATTTTCGTGAGCGTTTTTTATGGGTAAGCTTAAAATGGAAGTGTAAAGGAATAAAAGCGGCATAAAAAATGGCGTATATCAGGATTACGAAGTAATACCAACATACGCCACTCATTTTACGAATGATTTCAATACTTAAGGACTATTGAAACATATCTTCTTTGTTGAATTTAGCAACGAGCATGTAGTAAAAACACGCACGGTATTTGTTTGGATTCGACGTTCCCATTGCGGAACATACTTCTTTCATCGCTTCATCTAAAGCCGGAGAATCTTCTAAACCTAACTTACCAATTAAGAAGTTATTTTTAACCGTATCTAACTCAGACTGCTGTGAGCAAGAAACTTTGGAAGCATCATTTAGATAAATAGATGGTCCAATAGATTTTGTCACTGCGTGAAATAATTCTTGCTGGTAATGAATACCCAATTTGTCCATTTCTGCTTCAAAGACTTTTACCGTTTCCTCAAAAGTTGCCATAATTTAATTTTTTTAGGGTGAAAAATAATTGTTTGTAAACGCTTATTTAAAACAACTCAAACTTTCTAGTCCTAATCAAGAACTAAAAATCTAAATAAACGCTGAAGGTGATTTAACGATTTGCTAACTCCCAACATTCAATTGATTAAGCAAATCTAAAAATCGCCGTAATATAAAAAAAAATTGAAGTTGCTGAAAAAAAGTGCCATGAATTTTCCGTAGGAAGTTATAAGTTTAAAACATTTTAGAAGAGGTTATATGTGTTTTTATGGTAATATGTGTAACTTTGTGCTTACAAGTCTGATAACTATGTTATACTTACTTTCTAAACCATTAATTCAGCTCCATGCCTACGATCTCACTTCCAAGTGTCAAGCAACTACTTGCAACGACAAATTTCTTAGTTGCACGCGAAAAAGCCGAAGAAAAAATAAAAGGAGAAAAGTTTAATCTTTTTTCGATTCTCAAAATGGAGACGAAGGAAAATGATACCCATTCGGCTTTTTTAGGAGAATTACTTAATCCTCAAGGTGATCACTTGATGGGAAGTCGATACTTAAAATTATTCTTGGCTCAAATAGAGGACGAAACACTTGACCCTCATTCCACAAAAGTAATTTTAGAAAAATACATTGGACCAAAACGAATCCTGAAGGGCGCGCAAGCCAAAAATAGCACGGGCGGTCGCATTGATATTTACCTAAAAGATGCAAAAGGAAATATTCTTTCCATTGAGAATAAGATTAATGCGCCAGAACAAGAGCTGCAAGTACTTCGCTACTATAATTACAAAACAGAACGGAATACCGTTTATTACCTAACCTTAAACGGCGAATCACCTTCTCCGTATAGTACATGCAAACTAAAATCAGGATACGATTTTCAAGAAATCAGCTACGCACACGATATTCTTATTTGGCTCAAAGCCTGCCAAAAAGAATCAACAGACCAACCAATTTTACGAGAAACGATCAAACAATATTATCTCCTAATCAAAAAAATAACGGGACAAATGAGCGACGATCATACTAAAGCTTTACACCATCAAATCCTTAGTAACTTTGAAGCGGCGCATGCGATTGCCGCTAATCTCAAGGATGCTAGAAAGGTACTTTGTGAAGAAATTCGACAAGCCGTATTTAAAGGTTTACAAGCAGCATCAGTAGCACCTGAGTTAGAAGTAATACTTGGGAATGATGTAGAACATAGAAGTTCACAAATTTTTATTAGGAGACGGGGACAAACGGACGTCCTACTAGTCGTTACGCTAGAATCTTTCAGCGGAGAAGGAAATTTCAACGGAGATTTAGCATTAGGGATACTTGATCCACCACCACATAATTCAGGTTTTGCAGCTGTTGATGGTAATACCAGAAAACTTGGTGGATGGGTGATCAATCACAAGAAAATAGAAGACTACGACGGTTTACAAGCTAATCTCTCCAACGAGGCTACCATTCAAGCTTTATATACGGATGCTGTCTTTAAAAGCAAATTTATAGCTCATTTAGTAAAGGAAATGCTGCAATATGTAGTGGAACAATATCCTACCATTTTGGAATTTTTAGCAACCAATGAAAGTAGGTTGAGTCAATATAGAAAAACACTAAAGAAGTAAGTAGTTACTGAAATAGCTTATTTGTACAATTACGCTTTAAACAAATCGTATCAAATCAAAGTGACAAAGCAGCAGCTTATCCCAAAAGACCACCATACAAAAGCGCTTCAAGTAACCCGTACTTGAAGCGCTTTTATCATGAGACCCAATAAACGATAAGGTCTAGTTAATCACAATAACTTACTGCTTAATATTGAAAACAATATTATCGTCTTCATCTCCAACGGGCGTTTCGTTTACTTCTACCGCTTGAATGATAAAGTAGTTATCTAATCTTTTTACTAAGAAAATATCACCAATTTCAATTGGGTCACTATTCGTAGCAATCGCGTTTCCTAAATTAAATTGACTTACAATTTCTTCTCTTTTGGTCAATGCGTTGAAATCAATAGTACTAAAAGGTGTTTTGATTTCAGAACCGTTGATACTAGTAATGGATCGATACCATTCTCCACTACCATCATTTCCTCGATCCCGAATGGTTGCATCTGCCATATTGTTACCCATCGCACTCGTCGTTCCTGTAGGATTACCCGTTGATAAATCTAAACCACCCGTCAATAATCCAGCGTTTGTTCGGTTGGTTAATACCGCATTGTTAATTACCCCAGCTTCAGTTCCCGTTTGAATCGTAATGTCAAAAGACTCGCTATTTCCTGCTTCGTCGATGACTTCAATCGTGTATACTTTAGTTGCTGGCTCGTGTGTTCTGATCAATATTTCTTTGTCTGTGAAACCTTCCTTGTCAGTTGTTTTTAACGTTACAGGATTCGCATCAAATTCTACGTTATCACAACGCAAACGAGTCAAATCCGTCACTAAAACACCATCTTCATAAATCGCAAGTTGATTTAATGGACTTCCCGCTCGGGTTGCATCTGCGCTAACCGCAAAAAGTGTATTAGGAACGGTACAAACGCTGCTAGAACCACTACCCGGCGTCTGCACCATTGTTAAAGTACCTTGTACCACGTAATTAATATTCAAAAATGCTGTACCGGTAAGACCGTCTTCGTCTGTAACGATGAAGTCGTAAGCGTAGCTTCCTTCTGTAGTAGCGCCTTGGATTTCAACCGTCCAAACCAATGAAGTTTTGTCATCACCCAAAATAAGGGCAGGGTTTGCAGCACCAGTCGAGCTGTTAATGCTAATTCTATCTAAGGCAACCTTAACGTTATCTTCCATGATCGTTAAAGTATTTAGTGGGCTTGTTCCTTGGCTAGCACTCAATTTTACTTGAAAAGCACTTCCTGGCTCTAAATCGGTATCACTACTGATAAAAGTAGCTTCGTCAACTAAATCAATCGTTGGAGAATTATCAACGGGAGTAATGGTTTCATCGTCTTTACCACAAGCAATGGCTAAGAGTAGAACCAATGAGAATAAAATGGTTTTTTGTAGGAAAATTAGATTTTTCATTATTTAGGTACTAAGGTTGTTAAGGATAGGAAAACTAACGACCAGGAATCGTTCTTTCAGTTAAAAATTGAAAAAACAAGCGCTGGTAGAAGGAAATCTCTACGCCTAATTGTTAATAAAATTTGGATATTTAATAATGGGTGAGTAGCAAGACAAAATTCAATTTAATCATTGTCTCGGTACTTTTTTGCGCCAAAATCAGCACAAATATAAAAACGTCTTTACTTAAGACTTATTATCTGAGCATTGGTAACAAAAAAAATACCAACATTTAGCTTCCTGTGTCGCTTTTGTAGCATTATCCAACAGAATAGACTAGGTGTTTATTTTACTTCAACGAAGAATTAGTGGCAATGTTCAGGACGAATTTCAAAAAAGCTTTGATCTTTAAATGTAGTTACCGAAAGTAATTGTTGATCTTACTTAAATAGGAAGATACAAAATCGTAGTTAACATTTGTAAGCGAGAAGATCGAGGTAAAACGAGCTGTTTCTTCCATTTTATCTTGATCTCCGCAATAATTAAAGGAAATATTTATCTCATTTTAGGTCGACGTCGCTTTCCACCACGTTGTACCATTCCACCTTGACTTTTTCCTCCCATTTGCTTCATACTTCCTCGGTTAGAGAGTGCTTTTTCAAATTGCTTGATTTGCTCTTTTAGCATTGGCTCCGTCACTTTCAATTTTTTGAGCGTATTGAAATGATTTTTAGCAGCCGTCCATTTATTTTTGCTGGCTTGGATGTTGGCAAGTTGTAATTCCACCATCGCCTTCTCATTGTCAGAAGGTAATTCTACTTTTTGTGCTTTAATCAACCATTCCTCCGCTTTGTCTTGATCTTTGCGTTGCATCGCCAAGTTTCCTTGAATAAGGTAGTAAAAAGCACGATTGGTCTTGTAAAGCCAGTCCGGTTTGATGGTCAGTCCAAGGCGTTGTTCTGCTTCTTCAAATCTCGACTCTTGCACCAATTGTGCCGTGGATTGTACCGTACCGAGCAGAATATAACCCGCTAATAAAGCAACTCCAATGAGAATAAATGGGAAAGCATACCAAAAGCCATAAACAAAAGCCAGAATGATACCGCCCACTAAATTTAGGGCAATCAAGGCAAATCGTAAGTATATATTGATCGTAAACATTTCTAAGGAAGTTTTTTGTCTTTAACAGGATTAATTAACATTCAATCCAATTGTTTTAAACTTATTTCTAACAACACCCAACGACAACGGTCACTTTCTTCCGGTAGGTGCTCAATTAACGAACAAAAAAAAAAAAAAAATGTTGATTTTCTTGGAAGAACAGCCTAAAAGAACGCTTTAGTATTACTGCTCTTTTAGGGGAAATAGGAGAGGGATCATGGCGCTTAGGACGGTTTATTGAGAATTTGGGTTAATTTCTCAATGTTTTCTTTCAATAATAAGTCGTTCGTTGGAAATCGCTTGGCTTGCTTGAGGTGTTTTCTTGCATTGAGAAAGTCTTTTTGTACATAAAAAAGATGTGCTAAATTAAGTGCTGCCATCGCATTGTCATTATCCGTCCGCAATCCTAG
>JBGCFY010000083.1:0-18797 GCA_045110315.1 Saprospiraceae bacterium | reverse complement strand
GATTACCGAACTATTTTCGTTAGCAGCAGTCAAATGCTCTTGTAAAATTCTTAAGGTAGGATTTTCAGCAATACTTCCGTAGTTTCCAGAATCTCCAATCAAAAAAACAGTATGGGCAATTGTATCTCCCTTCGGCGCTTTGACAGTATTCCAAGTCTTTGCATCTTTACTATAGTGAAGTTTGTAATTAGCACAAGCGGGTAATAAAAAAAGAAGACAGACCAACAAAAAAAAGTTAATTATTTTCATAAAATTGTGATAGTTGAATGGTATGAATGCCGTAGTAAATTTCTACTTGACACCTTATACAAAACTGCGGTAGTACAGTAACTTAAAGACTACAAGGTCAATGCGTTAAAAAATGATTCCTTGAGTTAAGTAAGAGAGCAAGACGAACTTAAATCACTTATTGAGTGACATTATTTTTTTAGCACTTCATTACAAATATAGCAATAACCAAGATAAAGTTGGTACAATGTAAATTAAGTAAGGTTCCATTTTGAAAAAGTTATTATTAAGGCGATTGAGATAAAAGTCAGGCATTGCAGGACTATATACGGAAGCTCAAACCTGAAGCGAGGCAATAAGTTCGATGAAAGCCTAACTTTCTAGTTAAACTGTCTCCGCTCCTACCTTTTTCAAAAGTTAATTTTCAATGAAAAATTGAAAGCAAAGTCATTTTACATCTTATATTAAAAAAATGTACCTTTAAGCTTTTTAAGCTGAACGGGATTCAAATAGTTCAACTTTCCTAGTAATCCTAGTAAATAGTACCGTCAGAATATTTCCAAAAGCAAATAAATTTATACTTCTGTGCCCGGAGTTGAAAATCAAATTTTAGCATGCGCCATCGCTTAAAGAATAATTCGAATTTTTGGTTGCTTTGGTCGGCACAGGTCATCTCGGGAATTGGCGACATGCTTTATTCGGCGGGAATTATGGTGAATGTTTATCTTTTCACTGGCTCTGCTTTACAAACGGCGATGATCATGGTCGCTAATACTTTACCTGCTTTTATCATCAGCCCTTTTGCTGGAGCAATCGTAGATCGCTACAATCGAAAAAACGTTTTGATTGTGATGGATTTGATCCGCTTTTTTCTAGTATTTTTATTACTCTTTTTTGTGCAGGAAGATAGTTTCCAATTGCCTGGTTTATACCTCGTAGTTGCCGCCTTGTCAACCGCTTCTGCATTTTATCGCCCCGCAAAAATGGCTATTATTCCATCGATTGTACATACAGATAATTTGGGACAAGCAAATAGTTTATTGATTGGTACCAACCAAGCGATTATGGCGATTGGTTTTGGCGTTGGTGGTTTGCTCACGCTGTGGTTAGGTTTTGAAGTTTTTGTCTATATCAATGCCACGACTTTCTTACTTTCTGCTGCAATCAGCTATTTTATCAAAATGCCATTCGCACAAGCCCCCGATGAAAGTGCACAAGCCTCTCTACTCAAATCCGTAGCACAAGGTTATCACGACCTACGGCGACACAAAATTGCTTATCCGCTCGTGGTCATGGAGATCATTGAGTTTTTCCCACACGGAATTTGGACTGCCGCTATCTTACTCGCTTTTGTTGAAAAAGAACTAAACGGCACCGCAGATGATTGGGGCTTTGTTACTGCTGCCTACTTTGGTGGAATGCTTTTCGGTGCGATCGTTGCCACTTTTGCCCACCACCAAATTAACCAACGAGCTGGAAAAATCATTGTGATCAATGCTTTTATCACAAGTGTCCTCACAGTCGCTTTTGGTTTGAGTGGTTCCGTCTTTTGGGCAATTATTATCTGTGTGATTTTTGGATTTCCCAATTCGATTCGAGACGTAGCGCAAGATACCTTATTACAAATTTCGGTGCCACAGAATTTACTAGGTAGAGTCTATGCTTTTCGAAGTATGTTTACCAATATTGTTTTTATGATCGCCGGAGTCTTTTTTGCTTGGTTAGCCGATTTTATTGACGTGCGTTACATTTACTGCATAGGTGGTTTTATCTATTTGTTAACTGCTTTTTATGCTTTAAGCAATAAGGCCTTGCGGGAAAGTAAAATAGATCCTTCAGAAGTAATTGCATAGCGGTATCGAAGCGCTTAGTTATTTGTTTTTTTAATAGCGCATCGTATGGGTAGCTTCTACGTAATTCAGCATACTTTCGATCTCCTCGTCGGTCAAATTAGGAAAGGAAGTCATAACCGAATAATCCCATTCTTTGGCAAGGAGTACCGCTCTTGGATGCTGCTCCGCAATCAAAGCTTATGAATTTCTTATCCAGTTGTATAAGTCCGTTTTTGGAAAAATAGCCCACCGTACTGTCGAGCCACCCAGCGCTGGTCCCGTTAGATTATCCTTCACATTTTTATTATGACAAGCAGCACAATTACTATTGAAAAGTTGCCTCCCTAACTCCATTGACAATCCTAACGAATCCGTTTTGCCCCGTAAATGTTGTATCGAAGTCATAAATTAGCTAAACAAACTTATAACTCTTCCAATTGTTCTTGAGTTTGACCATTCCGTTCGTTGCCGGTATTGAGGGTCGTTTCGGGTTCGAATAGCATTATTTTTGCCTCTTCTGGTGCGTAAGGTCGATGCGCAACGCCTCTTGGTATTACAACCATCTCTCCTGCGTTCAACTCGATTGTTTCCGTTTCTAGTTCTAGAAAAAGTGTACCTTCAACAACGAAAAAGAGTTCATCTTCTACTTCGTGATGATGCTTCGCAAATTCTCCTTTCACTTTAGCAATTTTAACGAGTTGTTGGTTGAGTTTTCCAACAATCTTAGGTGTCCAATGCTCAGAAAAGCCAGCAAATTTATCGGCGAGATTTACTTTTTTAGGTATCATCTTAGCTTATTTTTTGAAATTTATTTTAAATCAAAAACTCCATTTCATTTTGTTCAATGAGCGGTGTAAAAGCGGCATTTTCTTGTAAGAATGTTATCCTTTCTAGGTTCCGATCGTCTACGTTGATAATACGTACTTTTTTAATCAAATGCTGGATTCCTGCGAATAAATTAGACAAATGATTTGGTCTAGCTTCGAATTGAATTAGGTCTCCCTTCGTAGGATTGATCGTAAAGTGACCAACCAATTCGTTTGATGATTTCCAAACAGAATAACTCTCGAAAGTATCGCCAGCTAATTGCACCGCAGTAGCTTGATGATCCCAAGCATAAAAAGTGGAGGCTTCGCCGTAAGTCTTGGATAAGGTATGGTAATCTTCTTTCTTTAAAGAAAACTCAAAGTCTAATGGAAACGCTTCCATTTTAAAGGAACGCAAAGCACTGATCGCTCGAAAACCAATCCGCTCATAAACTCGAATCGCACGATCATTTTTTTGAATTACTTCCAAGCCACATCGTTTTACTCCGATAGCTCGAAGTGCGGGCAACGCAAAATCATAAATCTGATCCACAAGGGCTCTCCCTCGAAAGGCAGGAACGACGCCCGTTCCCGTATTAAAGGCCGTTTTCAAGCCTTCATATTCATCAATTCCGTTGATGATAAACGCTACCAATTCCCCTTCTTCAAAAACGCCATAAGAATGAGCAAAGTCTACCCGCCCCAATTTAAAACGCTGTCGCCAATACGGCACCGACGCTGGCATTTTAACGAAATAGTTCGCAAAGGCTTTAAGCAAACAAGCAACAATCAGTTCCAACTTTGTATCCTGCAAGTTTCGAATTTCCATCTTTAGTTTTAGTTTGAAAAACTAATTTATAACAAAAAATGGACAATGAGTAGTCAGACAAAATAGAATCGGTATTAAATTGTAAGCACACTAACTTCTGTTACACGGTACATAAGTACATTGTAACATAAATTTGCGCGCTTACTTAATTCGAAAAAATGGCTCTCCACGGAATAACAAAGGGAAGTACCAATACCCAAATCAGGAAAAAAATCGCCATCCCTTTAGGAAAGGCCTGCTTGGCGAACAGCGCGGGCAGCGCTGCTGTCAGGAGCCAAGTCGATTTGTAAATCAATTGAAATAGAAGGACGAGTACCATTTTTTTAGGAAAAAATAAGCCCAAGATAGACAGGATAAAAATTGCTCCCCAAAGTGCGCCCACCAATCGAATCGCATCAGAATACGCAAAACTATTTTCAAAAACCGTAAGCAGTGCTCGGCGAGGAGCAAATACACAGCTTATACTAATCCAGCCCGCTACTAAAATATTGGCCAAGTACACTAGTTTTAAAATCATACTCTTTTTATTTTTTAAAATAAAATCTGTTTAAAATTATCCTTTGCGGAAAACAAAACGGCAACCACAATTTCAAAGCGAAATTGTGGTGCAAAGTTTAGTTTTTCTGGACAGAAAAGACTGCACCTATGTTAAGTTTACAATTTTGTTAGTGCCGCACTAAAGTACTATTTCCGTTCTTGGTGAAATTTTTTCCGAATACGGCTAAGGGATTGAGGGGCAATTCCTAGATAAGAGGCAAGATGTTTTAAAGATACTTTTTGCAATAACGGGTCTCCTTGTTCCACCATCATTCGGTAGCGATTTTCGGCAGTTTCATTTTGTAAATCTACCAGAATTTCTTCGGTAAAAAACTGCACTTCTTGGACAAGTTCCCGTACAAAGTTACTCCAAGCGGGTAGTTTCAAAAGTTGATCTGAATCCGCTTTTTCCAACTGCCAAATCAGACTATCTTCTAAGGTTTCAATGTTCTCGCGTGCAGGGATTTGCTGCGTAAAACTCCGCTGTGAGGTAAAGCAATACGGTGGCTGCGTAAAAAATTTGGAAACGGCTAAACCGTCTTTCCAGACGAAATAACGCAACAATCCTGTTTCCAAAAAATACACTCGTCGACAGATTTGACCTTCTTCCAAAAGAAGCGTCCCTTTTTTGACCACTTTCGAACGAAGGCGAGTTTCAATAATTTGCCATTCTTTAGGAGAAAGTTCGGTGTAGCGACTGATAAAAGCTTGAAATGGATGCATAGATATTGAGCAAAATGATACTTTATTTATACCTAAGGAACAGCAAAATTGACGGAGAGTTTACGCCTTGCGCAAATTATCTTTTTTCTCTCTCTTAGTTTTTGCATTTCTCCTATCCAAAAGCCTAACTTGCATTACCTTAGTTGCTGATTTAATTCAGTCAATTATTTCAATCCAAAAGTTGAAGTTGTTAAAACCTGTAATATTTCATGTCGTCTAAAAAGTTTGAAACCCTTGCCATTCGTACTCAAGTTGACCAAAGTCAGCAGAAAGAACACGCCGTTCCGCTTTACCTAACTTCAAGCTTTACCTTCGATTCCGCCGAAGAGGCGGCTCAACTTTTTCAAGGGCAGGTCGAGGGAAATATCTATTCTCGATTTTCGAATCCGAATACCGACGAGTTTATCGAAAAGTTAAAATTGTTGGAACACTGCGAAGCGGGAATCGCTACCGCTTCGGGAATGGCTGCCGTTTATACTGCCATTATTGCCCACTTACAGCAGGGAGATCACGTCATTGCTGCGAACGAAATATTCGGAAATTCCCGTTATATTATTTCACAATTGTTACCCAAAATGGGCGTTAGCTACGATTTTGTTCCCTTAGAAGATCACGTCGCTTGGGAAGCAGCGGTACAAAAAAACACGAAATTAGTTTTTATTGAAACGCCTTCCAATCCTACTTTAAAAACGGCAGACCTTTCTTTTCTAGGAAAGCTGTGTCAAGCCAATGATTTAATTTATATCGTCGACAATTGTTTTGCGACGCCTTATTTACAAACGCCAGCTCGTTTTCAAGCGGATTTAGTGCTGCATTCTGCTACGAAATATATTGATGGACAAGGTCGCGTTTTGGGAGGAGCCATTTTGGGGAAAGAAAAGTTCGTTACTCCTTGCTACGATTTTATCCGCCGAACAGGTGCAAGCCTCTCCCCTTTTAATGCTTGGGTTTTGTCCAAAAGTTTAGAAACTTTAGCGGTTAGAATGGATCGACATTGTAGCAATGCCTTGCAACTTGCTCAATTTTTGGCAACACATCCGGCGATTGAACGGGTCAGTTATCCGCATTTAGCCTCTTACCCACAGCTTGATTTGGCGAAAGCTCAAATGAGACAAGGTGGTGGTTTAGTCGGTTGTGAAATTAAAGGTGGTCTCGCCGCAGGTGCACAATTTTTAAATAAATTAAAATTACATTCCTTAACGGCTAATCTTGGTGACACTCGCAGCATTGCTACACACCCAGCTTCTACCACCCACAGTAAATTGAGTAGCGAAGAACAACTCATTGTAGATATTACGCCGGGTTTTATCCGATTCTCCGTCGGACTAGAACATATTGACGATATTATTCAAGATGTTGACCAAGCCTTGTCTACTAAATAAAGTAATCAAAAAAGTAATCAAAATAAATACTGCTGGATCTCACGTAGGAAATCCAGCAGTACCAATATTTTCCAAAAAATTATCCGAATCTATTCTGACCAATAGTTTAATTGTACCGCGATAAATCCATCCGTACCAACTGCATTCGGATCAAGTGTTACCGTTACACTATTCGTACCGTCAAAATAACCGTCATAAGATCCAAAGGTATAAGTTCCACCTGGTAAGTCTAAAAACTTATTGTCGTCGTAACTCTGTGTAGGATAAAAGTATTGTTGCAAATCTTCGTTGTAAGCATAGAATCCACCCAAGGTCGTAGAGCCTGTATAAACAGAACCGCCGTAAAGCAACTCAATTCTCACATTGTAGGTCTGTGCAACTGCTTTTAATGCAATAGCTTCCAAGCGAATTTGTTTTGCCAAAGCAATCTGCTGATTTAAGAGGCTTCTCAGTTTGCGATAAGCAGCACGCGCCGCCGCTCTTTGGTTGGCTTCAATTAGATTTTTTAAGTTTACCGCCTCAATTTCTACGAAGTCGCCTAAACCTTCCAAATCACTTCCCCAGTCGATCAAGTTGTCGGGATCAATTGCTGGATTTTGATTGGCAGCACTTTGTGCAAAATAAATAATCTCATCAGAAGCTTCTTCCAAATCTTGCATCTCGTTGAGAATGACCGCAACTTCTCCCGCTACGTTCGTGTTGTTTAATTGAAAATACAATTTGGCAATATCTTTCGCGGCGTTGCGCGCAGTAATTGCATTTGATTTTGCTTGATTGGCATAAGCAATAACTTCGTCCAAATCATCAATCGCCGTCGCAGAAACGGTATTAATCATTGGATTGGTTAGCAATAGGCATAGCAATGCCCAGGTGGTTGTAATCATTGATTTCATAATAGTAAATGTTTTTTGCTGCTAAACAGATGAGGGTATAGCAACTAGTTTTAATTAATAGGCACAATATCTGACTTTTATATTAATTATGGTTTATCGAGCGGTGTAATCTTTGTTAAGTCCATCTGGTAATAGTACCTTTTGCAAAAGCTTTGCCCAATTTATCTTGAAAGCCTGATGGTGAAGTTTTTTTAAAATGGTATAAAATTCGTGAAAACTTAGTAATTTTGTAGCGGCAAAGTCAGGAAAGTTTAATTCCTTTGTCAATGAATAAAGAGAGCTTGTTTAAAAGTAGCTTAGTATGGTAGATATTAATCAGTTAGTCATCTGGAGTACGCCGTTATATACGGTGCTCATTATATTTGAAATTGTACTTGGGCATTTTCATCATCAAAATACTTTGTATACGGTAAAAGATACGATGACCAATATCTATTTGACGGCGTTGAATATGATTTGTGATGTATTGTTAAGGGGCGTAGCATTTGGTGTATTGTTGATTTTTGCGCCTTTTGCCTTTTTTGAACTGGAACACAGTTTTTGGTATTGGTTGTTGCTTTTCCTTTTTGAAGATTTTGCTTTTTATTGGCTACATCGGGTAGATCATTCTGTACGATTATTTTGGGCAGTACACGTGACGCACCACTCTTCGGAGCATTTTAATCTCAGTACGGGGTTTAGGTCTTCCGTTTTTCAACCAGTTTATCGTTTTTTCTATTTTATCCCCTTGGTCTTCCTTGGTTTTCAACCTATTGACATTTACTTGATGTACGCCATTACGCAGATTTATGGCATTATCGTGCATACGCAAGCGGTGAATAAATTGGGCATTTTAGAACATTTCTTAGTCACACCTTCTCATCATCGCGTACACCATGCTTCTAATCCTATTTATCTTGATAAAAATTTAGGGATGATTTTAATTGTTTGGGACAAGTTATTTGGAACTTTTCAGAAGGAACTAGCCGAAGAACCTGTGCGCTATGGGCTCTACGAAAAAGAAATTAAACGTGATCCAGTAAACATTGTTTTTCACGAATGGAAAGATATTTTTAGAGACTGGAATAAATCAGAGTCTTGGAAAGAAAAATTAAAATACCTCTTCAATCCACCCGGTTGGAGTCACGATGGAAGTACGCAAACTGCAAAACAAATGAGAGCGAAACAAAAAACTTGATTGATGGAAAGGCTACTTTATCCAATAAAGTAGTATAAAAAGATAATAAACAAAAATAAAAAAACATTTAATCCAAGACCAATCTGCTTTCGATATCTCGATGGTTCTTTACGCAGATAACTTCCAACGGTACTAATAATACCTAAGCTCAAAATCGTCAGGTAGATTTCGGCGATAATCGGTGTTAAAGGTGGTTTTAGCGTTTCACTAGCTTTAATCGTAGTCGGTACTTGGGCAAACATCCACAAAAATGCAGCGATAGATAATCCACCAAAAATAATGGATAAGGTCGAAAAAACGTTCCACTTCTTTTTAGGTTCCTCAATTGGAGCATCAACTATATTTTCCACTAAGCAATAGGATTTAGAAGATTTTAATTTAAAGCATTTTCCTTACGAATCTACTAAGTAAGTGAGTAACAAATGTAAGAAAAATAAAAGGATTGGACTAAAAATTAAAATCTTCCCAAAGGTTTGACTAGGTAAGCGACCCCGTTTAACGACCAAAGAAATCGCAAGTAAAAACATTGGAAAGATCAATAAATATAAGTGAGGAGAATACGGGTGATAATGAACCACACAATGCGTCACATTAGTATTACTCATTGACATTCTCAAGGAGAAATCATGGTACATATTTTCCACCAACAACCGAAGCACAAGCACCGACATTGCTAAAAAAGAAAACTTTAGCAATGGAAAAAGAAAGTAGTCAATAGGAACTTTCTCTTTTGCGGCATTTGAAATATTGTCCAAACTAAAAGTACTAGTTTAAGCTAATCTCATCAATTTCCAACTTAAAACCTTCAGCTTTTTTATTACCAATCAAAAAAGCAATTTCCGATAATTGTTCCGCTGGAAAGTTAGGCATATCTAATTTACGTCCTCGAAAAGAAGGATACATATCTTTCAAATTAACCTCTATATCTTCCCATTCGCCCGAAGTTTTAATCGTCGTAATGTAAGAGAATCGCTCATTCACGTCCGACTTTGTTCTAAACTGATAGGACTTCCCGTCTCCCCGTAAACGAATTACAACTTTCTGGTGCTTACTGATATCAAGCGTACTTGGTGGCTGGTAGCGTACCGAAGAAAAACCACCGTTGTTTTCTAACGAAACCGTACCTTGGAAAACACCGTGCCCGTCATCGTTAATAAAGAATTCTCCCGAAGAACGCCCGCCCATCACGACATCGTCCAAAATATACCAATTGGATAAATCTGATTCTGAGTTACAGTCAAAAATTAGCATAGCGCCCGATATTAAAAAAGGATAAATAATTAGTAGTAAATATTTCATAACTCGTTAACAGCAAAAGCAAGTTGATGGTTCAGTTAAAGTTCAATTAAATGATACTTGTCTCTTTTAATGAATAGCTAAAATTTGTATCGTCCGACCATTAAAAACGATAGCCTCTCCTTCTTTCTTACCGCGCATCAATCCGCCAATGGGTGCTTCCAAAGAAATACAAAAATACTTTTCCTCCTCAAGTAAAATTTTTCCTAAACCAATAGCAAAAAAATACTTTCCACGATCCGTGTATACTAAGCTTCCCAAACCAATCGTCACTTGTCGGCTAAGATCAACTCTAGCTAAGCGATCTTTTAGCAAGGAAGTTTCTTTGAGTTGCACACTCAAGTTTTCTTCTTCGAGTTGCATCATAGCGCGTCCCGTTTCGTGCTTATCTCCTACACTACTTTTTGATTCATTATTGCGTGCTTCTTCAATCGAGCGAAATCGAGCATTGATATTATTCAGTCGTTCTGAAATATTTTGGGCACAAGCCGCCAACAAAGCTTCCTTTAATTGTTGTTGTTCTATCATTGAAGTCATTTACTAAACCAAAAGTCAATTGTAAAGTAAGTTTTAAAAATAAGTTTTTCTAGACAAACCTTAATTACATCAAGTGAAGATACGATTAGCAATTCTTAAAATGACACTTGATGAAATAAATAATAACTCAGCAATTGCTGCTAGTAAAAACCGCAAACCCTTCCTCCACAAATTTTGAAAAAATAGTTTTCAAAATTTTAAACTTTTATTTGGAATAATCGTTCTAATATTTCTACATTTGTATTTAGAACGATCATTCTATTATTATTAACGATTACAAATCCAATCTTTCGGGATGGAAAAAATCACTAAAAAAAATTAAAATGAACTTAAATGGAAAAATAGCCGTCGTTACAGGTGGCAACAGCGGTATTGGTTTTGCTACGGCAAAAGAATTAAAAGATAAAGGCGCAACGGTAGTGATCACCGGTCGATCTGCGGATAGAGTTCAAACGGCAGCAAAGGCGTTAGGCGTTACGGGTTTAGTAGCCGACGTTAATCATTTATCACAGATCGACACTTTAGTTAAAGAAGTCACTGCGACACAAGGCAACGTTGATATTTTATTTGTCAATGCTGGAATTTTCAAACCTGCACCCGTCGGACAAATTTCAGAAACTATGTTTGACGAGCAGATGGGAATTAACTTCAAAGGAGCGGTTTTCACCATTGAGAAGTTCTTGCCGATTCTAAACGATGGTGCGTCCATCATTAACCTGTCTTCCGTCAATGCATATACCGGAATGCCCAATACTGCTGTTTATGCCGCTTCCAAAGCAGCACTTAATTCTTACACTAGAACTGCCGCGACGGAACTAGCGCCACGAAAAATCAGAGTCAATGCCATTAATCCAGGCCCGATAGAAACTCCCATCTTTGGAAAATCTGGTTTACCCGAAGCACAATTACAAGGCTTTGCGCAAGCGATGCAAGACCGCATTCCCTTAAAGCGTTTCGGACAAGCCACAGAAGTTGCCAAACTCGTAGGTTTCTTAGCTTCCGACGACGCCTCCTTTATCACCGGTGGAGAATACAACATTGATGGTGGTATTAATATTAACCCATTAGTCGGCTAACATTTTTTTAACCAATGCGGGAACGTTTATTCAAATAAACCTATCTTTGAGGAATAGAAGTCAAAAAATCAACTTCTATTCCTCAAACATTTTACTATGCCTAGAGTCAAACTTTTCGATCAACAAGAAGTTCTCCAAAAAGCAACTGATCTTTTTTGGAAGCAAGGCTATCATGCGACCTCCATGCAAGACTTGGTGACTCACCTTGGCATTAATCGGGCAAGTCTTTACGATACTTACGGAGGAAAAAAGTCACTCTTCCTCCAAGCCTTGACTTGGTATCAATCAGTCAACCACGCACAGACTAAAGATTTTTTACACCAACACCAATCAGTAAAAACAGGGCTTCAAAAACTACTAGCCTCCGCACTCCAAGAATGTAGTCTAGACAAAGATCGGAAAGGTTGTTTCATTGTGAATACCGCTACAGAACTTATCCCCGGAGACGATGATATCAAAAATATTATTGCTGACAACAATACCCAATTCGAAAAAATCTTACACGATTACTTACAAACAGGCGTCCAGTCCGGTGAGATAAATGCTGGAAAAGATTTAAAGGCAATTGCTTCTTTGTTGTATACTACTTTAAGCGGTTTGCGAGTCGTCACCAAAGCAAGTGTGCAGAAAAAGAAATTAGAATTATCCTTGGGCACCTTATTGTCTTTACTAGATTAGCAATTTTGTGTAACAGCCAAATCCTATAAGCACTTTTCGATGAAGTTGTTTTAAAACCTGCCGAGGCAGCAAGTTTTTCTGCAAAAAAAACTACGGTTAACTCCAATAAAACAGCTAAAATCAAATTTGAAATAAATTATTTTGCATTTGGTTAGGCGCTTTCCTTAATATTGTTTTATATTGTGATCCTAAATGGAAATGTTTTTTCTTCAAACCATTTAGCCTATTCTTCAATTAATCTTATCCTTTTTTAGTAAAGTATTCCCGTTACACGTGTACTATACGTAACGACACTTCTACTAATCAAAATTTCAACCATTTTACACTTAAGAGTGGATGTTTTTCAACTCGTGTTCTTTCACTTGAAGATCAGCCAACTATCATCTTGTATGTTTCAATACAAGCGCAATCGTGATCTTTCAAGTCAACGGTAACAAGGGAGTGTGCTTAAGTGGTTCGCAGAAATTGAGTTTACAATAAGTTGAAAAGAATTTTGAGCTTAAACGAGGCAAAAAACACAGACAATGCCGGAGCATTGGCGAGGCTTTTTAACGAAGTAGAAGCTTAAAAGGCTTTCAATTTAATTCTGCAAACTACTTAAGTACTAAGACAAAATTTTTTTACCATTAAGTTGTATTAGGTTTTGAGTAGTATTGAGGCACGAAAACCGCCCTAAGCCTTTGCTTAGGAAGGCTTTGAGTAACGAAGAGACTGCTCAAAAGAGGATGCAAGTTAATCAGTGAATTAATTTGTCTTAGTACTTAAGTACCAAGACAAATTTCATTCATCCTTAAGTTAAACTAAATTTATTTAACGGTCTCTTTACAAATTTCATTAAATACAAACCGTGAAATTTGTAAGTGCATTAAAAATCTTGCTTTAAAATGAAAAAAAGTAAAAAAGTATTGCAAATTTCACTGCTCTGCATTTGTATTGCAGCGATGTTTTTTGCCTCTTCTTGTAGAAAAGAAAAATTAACCTCAAAAGAAACAGAACAGCTTACCGGTAATTATAACGATCAAGCTTTATTGCAAAAAGTAATTGCGATGGGTTTTAGAGAAGATATGATTGAAGATTTAGGAGAATCTTTCTTAGTCGAAGGAGACATTGCAATTGTCAAAGAAGACTTACGACAAGGCAATTATGATTTTGATCATGATGCAGCCGATTATTCCGACGAAGAATGTGCGGAAGGACATGACTGTGAAGAAGGAGCAGCAGATCGTCAAGCCAGAAGAAGTAGTTTAATTAGTGGGCTAGAATTAAGAACCATTTCTGTCAGAGTAGATGCTTCTATTCCTACGAGTGGTGTTGACAACTGGCGGACGGAAGTTCAACAAGCCGTTAATGATTGGAATGGAACACAGTGTGCCGTCAGAATGGTGTATACAACGGGAAGCGTGGCTGATATTACGGTTCGATCCGATGCAGGTGCTTTAGGTGATGGTACGATCGCAGACGCCTCCTGGCCTTCTGGTGGTAAACCCGGAAATCGAATCCGAATTAATTTAAACTTCCTTTCTAATCAATCTGTACCAACGGGTAGAAAACGCTACAATATGGTGCACGAATTAGGTCACTGCCTTGGTTTTAGACATACGAATTGGTCTGCACGGGGAGAGAGTAATGCCACCCAAATTGGTGGAACACCTGCTACGGATGGAAATTCCGTGATGAATGGCGGTACCGCACTAAATAGTTGGAGCGGCTTCAGTACTTGGGACGTCATAGCGGTTCGTAATATTTATCCATCAAGATACATCGCTGGAGTAGGAAGCGCTGGCGAAGGTGCTAGTATTGAACTTGGCAACATTGGTGGTTTTAGCAATCAGCCAGATGCAATTCTCATGGCCTATGATGCTCCAGCTGGTCCAAATCAATTCAGATACAGAGTAGCTTATGACTTAGGAGATAACGGTGTCGCTAGAAGTGTCGGTCCTACCCGTTACGTTTCGGGTGTCGGTAATGCTGGTGACGGAGCAGGTATCGCACTTGGCAACATCGGTGGTACTACTCGACCAGATATCGTCTTGATGGCTTATGACGATCCTGCTGGTGGAAATACATTTCGTTATAAAGTAGGCTATGACCTCAGCCTGGCTGGGCAAACTAGTTCTTGGAGTAGTACGAAATACGTCACTGGCGTAGGCTCTGCAGGAGATGGTGCAGATATTGCAATTGGCAATTTTGGCGGTACCAGTCGACCAGATATTATTTTCATGGCATACGACGATCCTTCTGGTGGAAATAACTTCCGTTATAAAATTGGATATGACATCACTACTTCTGGAAATGTAAGTTTCTGGAGTACGGTAAAATATATTTCTGGTCTAGGAAATGAAGGAGAAGGTGCTGGAATTAGCATTGCTAATATCGGTGGTACTTCTCGACCAGACATCGTTTTGATGGCTTACGATGCACCAAATGGTGCAAATAACTTCCGCTATAAAATTGGATATGACCTTAACACCAGTGGAACGGCTACTAATTGGAGTAGCACGAAATATGTTGGTGGCGTAGGTTGGGTTGGAGACGGTGCCGGTGCAGCTTTCTATAACGTTGGGGGTAATGCAACTAGACCAGAATTACTGCTCATGGCTTATGATGATCCCGCCGGTGGAAATACGTTCCGCTACAGAGTCGGATATGACATCAATGTTTTTGGAAATGCAACGCATTGGTAAAACTGATTCGTTTCTTTTAGAAGTTGTTTAAAATGGGGATTGAAATTATTTGTAAGCGCTTAGCTCTCAAGAAGAAGCTCCATCTTTAAACAACTTCTAAATAACCCTTTTGAGCTCAACCAAAAGAATGCAATGTTTAGCTGTACTTAGTCTATTTTAAAACTGCTTCTAAAACAACTTCTTTTGGCTGAACTCAAAATAAAAATTAGCAGGCCTTTTATAAAAAAATTAACCTCGCTGGTTTCAACGAAAATACTACTGTGTAGCTAAAATAATAAGCTCTGCAAAAAATAGCAAACTTCCTACGTACAAAATCACTTTGCCGTAAGTTCGAGTTTGAGCATCGTACACAAAATGGCGAACGCCGTCAGGATCGGTACTTTTACCATATCCGTAATAGTATCCCATTCCGATGCCAGCAATTATATACATTACGCCAAAATAGGCACCAACTATAATTCCAATAAAGTACAAGCTCATCCAAAAATAGCTTCCTTTTTTGCCGGCGCGAATTTCCGTTAATCTTTCCTCGCGCAGGTTTTGTATCGCAGCATCCGTGATCTTTACACCTCTTTGCTGAAGCACCAATTTAGCAATATTAAAATCTTCTACGGACCATTCGTCGGGTCGAGCGAAAATATCTTTTAATTCTTCGTTGGTAAATTCTTGGAGATAATGATCTGAAAAATTTTCTGTCCCACTCGTAATTTGCTCCGCAATAATAGCATTGATTTTGGCAAAATCTTCCGGTCGAATTTTTAAAATAACTTTAGGCATTAGCCCCGAACCAACAATAGCTTCGTCGATTACCGTTTCGGCACCCGCCGCTAAATAAGGTATCTTGTGCGCTTCTAGAATAGTCGTAAACAACTTCGCATCTGCAATACTGTGATAATCTCGAAAAAATGCAAAATCAGTTTCGTGATATTGTTCCGCTTTGTCAAAAATATTTTCATCTAGGATGTCGTCGCTCATGATGATTAAAATTTAACCCATTGTAAATTTGCTATTGTTGTAATGTATTCAAGTAAGTACTAAGACAACTTAAATAGTATTTCCAAAGTTACCAAAAAAAAGAACCCTTTCCCTATTACTAGGAAAAAGGTTCGGATAGAATTCGGCATTAATTTATGAAAAAACTAGTAAAATTATTCCTGTTTACTCAATTACTATTTCTGCTTTACGAGCATCGGAAATAATAAAGTATCCAATCGCTCCGCCCTCCATATTCGTTTTGACATTGGCCGGTGGAGGATCAAAAGGTCCACCTCGATAGATTTCGTTTTCAATCTCTTGCAAGTATTCTGAAACTGCTTTTCCAATCGAATGAATTTCTACCACTACCGTATCATTCAACTCGAAGTTATCTCCATTACCCAGAATAATACCTTCGAAGTATTGACCGTCAGAAAACTCATCATCTACGTATTCTCCGTAAAAAAGAGAGTCGCCCTCTAGACCACCTTTTACGTAATCGGTTCCATAGTAAGCATCTCCTTCTCCAACGATTTCTTGAAAATCAAAACTCGTTACGTAAATTTTCTCCGTTTCGATTTCTCCTACGTCAGGATCTAATTCATACGTTAAGTTTTCAATTTCTGGGCAGGCACGCATCTTCTCTTTTGCCGTGTAAGTCTTTCCTTCGACCGTTACCGTGAGTTCATAATTATCTCCAATCTTGCCTTGCCAAGTTTCTGGTAAATGGTAGACACCTGCTGCTTGTTCGGTAAGCGCATAACTATCTGATTCATCGGTCAACGTAACCAATGCTCCACTGACCTGATCAATACCAATTGAGCCCAGATAGTTGACCGTACGACTAACGTTAACGAACTGTGGTTCCGCTAAAGAGCTGATCCAGCCGGTAATGACTATTTTCTTATTCTCATCTTTATTATTATCAATTTCAATCCGCTCTTGAAAGCAGCCAAAACCGCTACAAATAAGTACTAAAAATATTAGGATTCGATTCATGATTTTAAAATTTTACGTTGAAGGTAAAAGAAGGTACGATAGAAAAAACAGCTGATTTTTCTGCGTACGTTTGACTTGGATCAAGCTCATCTTGCTTGAAGTTAATGCTAAAAGCATTCTTTCGATTGTAGAGGTTGTAAATGCTAAGCACATATTCCGTTTGCAATCGACGCTTTTTATTTTTCTTTGGTGTGTAAGTCGCCGATAAATCCATTCGGTGATAATCCGGTAATCTAGCACCATTTCTTTCCGAATAAACCGGTACTGCTACGCCTTGAAAAACGTATCGTCCCGTCGGAAAGGTAACGGCACTTCCCGTAGAGTAAACAAAGTTACCACTCACCGTAAAACGATCGTTCACTTCATAGATCGCCACCACGGCAATATCATGTGGTTTGTCGTACTTTGCATTGTACCAATTCCCTTCGTTGATCGTTGGAATTTTTTTCTCTGCTTTAGAATAAGTGTAACTCACCCAGCCGGTTAATTTACCTTTTGTTTTTCTAGCCATCAACTCAATTCCGTAGGCACGTCCCTCGCCCACTCGTAGTTCGCCTTCCAAGTTTCGATTCAGCAACAATCTAGCGTGATCTTTAAAATCAATAGCACGGATAAAGTTTTTATAATAAATCTCTGCAGATAATTCAATTGAGTTATCCTTGAGGTTCTTGAAATATCCCAATGCGAATTGATCGGCTAATTGAGGTTTGATTTGTTCAGAACTTAAAAACCAAATATCAAAAGGAGTAGCGCTATTTCCATTAGACGCTTGCTGGATATATTGCGCGGTACGGTTGTAACTCGCTTTGAGCGAACTTGAGGCATTGAGTTTGTATCGTAGGCCAACTCTTGGTTCTAAATTCCAACTCGAATTGTAAACTGAATTCGTGTAACGTACCGTATCAATAACCTGATAGTTTTCATCTTGGCGATAAACATCTTGTGTACCAAAATTATGCAGAGCTGACAAACGCAATCCATACTCTAATTTTATTCTACTATTGACCGTTTGTGTATTATGAACATAAGCTGCAGATTCATAGGCTTTTTTAGCTTCAATCTTAAAAGTCTGATCCAATTCATTATTTTCAAAAGATTCAATATCGCCAGGCGTAATTTCGTGAAGGATAGTTTGCACACCGAATTTCAACGTGTTTGAAGGATTGAGGAATGCCCCAAAGTCAGCTTTCAAACTGTGTTCTTTCAGTTTTGATTGCCAAGTAAATTTTGAAATGTCCTCAGAGAAGTTGAGGAAGTAATCGTACTTGCTATAATAATAAGTAAGGTTAGAAAATAGCTTCGGCGAAAAGATATGGTTCCAACGAGCAGTAGCAGTCGTATTTCCCCACCGAACGTCGAGTCCTTCGTCAGGAATTGTAATTACATCTCTACCGAAATAGCCAGAAGCAAATACTCGGTTATTGGCATCTAAGCGATAGTTGGCTTTAGCATTCAAGTCATAAAAATAAAAGTCAGCATCAATAGCATCTTCATTTTTCGTAACGGAATTATACAACCCAGCGATCCAATCTAAATAAGATCTTCGTCCTGCAACCATAAAAGAACCATTTTTAGCAATCGGTGCTTCAATCGCTACTCTACTCATGATCGTACCAATTCCGCCAGATGCAGCAAAGCGTTTGGCATTACCTTCTTTCATTCTAATATCTAAAACGGAGGACAAGCGACCACCAAAATAAGCAGGAATGGCTCCTTTGTACAATTGCATATCTTTAATGGCGTCGGGATTAAAAGAAGAGAAAAAACCGAGTAAGTGAGAAGCATTGTAAATCGGTGCTTCGTCGAGCAAGATCAAATTCTGATCCGCGTTACCTCCTCGTACATAAAAGCCAGAACCACCTTCACCAACCGCTTTAACGCCCGGCAACAATTGAATGGCTTTGATAATATCCACTTCTCCCAGTAAAGCGGGCATTTTTTTAATCGTTTCTACCTTCATCTCCACGGAACTCATGCTAACGGATTCTACATTTTGATCTGCAAATTCTCGGTCGGCAACGATAACGACTTCTTCCAAAACTTCCGTTGCTTCCCCCAATTCAATATCTTTAGCTAAGTCTGTTAAGAGATCGATCTTCAAGCTTTGATCTGCGTATCCAACGTAGGAGACAATAATTTCGTAAG
>JBGCFY010000082.1:0-34058 GCA_045110315.1 Saprospiraceae bacterium | reverse complement strand
TTGAATTCGAGATAAAAGTAGTATTTGCAATACAAGTTTCAGAGGAAGTCAATTGACAAGTTACTTCATCGTCATTCGATAAATTTGAGAGACTTAAAGTATCGCTATTTGTTCCGATCATCATACCATTTAAGCGCCATTCATAAACGGGATTCGTGCCCGCATTCATTGTCGTAGCGGTAAACAAAACCATTTCTCCAGCACAGATTTCGGTTGCCGTCGCCGTAATAGAAATGCTAGTGATTAAGATTGGATTAACGATAATTACTATTGAATTCGAGATAAAAGTAGTATTTGCAATACAAGTTTCAGAGGAAGTCAATTGACAAGTTACTTCATCGTCATTCGATAAATTTGAGAGACTTAAAGTATCGCTATTTGTTCCGATCACCATACCGTTTAAGCGCCATTCGTAAGTAGGATTCGTCCCAGCATTCATTGTAGTGGCAGTAAACAAAACCGTTTCTCCAGCACAGATTTCGGTTGCCGTCGCAGTAATAGCAACACTTGCAACTAGAATTGGGTTTACGGAGATTATTAATGGATCAGAAGCAACCGTAGGATTGACAACACAAGGTTCAGAAGAAGTCAGCTGACAAGTTAATTCGTCGCCATCCGATAAATTTGATAGCGTTAAGGTATCACTGTTTGTTCCTACAAGTACCGAATTTAAGCGCCATTCATAAGTAGGATTAGTACCGCCGTTCGTCGTCGTTGCAGAAAAACTAAGCACTTCTCCTGCACAAATTTCCGTCGTTGAAGTTACAATCGTAAGATCTGCGGTAAGCACTGGATTAACCGTCATTACTTGTGCATCCGAAGTCACGATGGCATTCGTGGTACAAGTTTCGGATGAACTCAAACGACATCGCACTTCATCACCATCAGATAACGTAGCGGAAGAAAAACTAAGACTATCAACATTTTGATCTATATTATTAACTTCCCAGATAAAGCTAGGATTCGTTCCGCCATTGGTTGTAGTGGCTGTAAAATTAACGATTTCTCCTGCACAGATTTCCGTCGCACTCGCATGGATCATTATTGAAACAACTACGTTGGGAACGACCGTTAAGGTCGCAGCAGTTGAAGTAATCGTATCGGCTAGCACGCTAATCACTCTACAAGAATAAGCAGCTTCGTCCGTTGCCACTAATCCATTTAGCGAAAGCGACATTTGATTTGCTCCCGCAATAATTATATTATTTTTAAACCATTGATATTGTACAGGGCTAGTACCTGCTACCGTTACGGCAAAAGTTGTATTTCCATTTTCGCAAGCAGTGACGGAGCTAGGCTGCATAGTAAAGCTAGGTACTTCGTAAGGCATAGAACCATATTCAAAAGCACCAAGATCAACGAGACCGTTGAAAATACGGAGATGATCATCTAGATCAAAATCCTCAATCATCATTGTATTATCGCCCGCATCTATTGCGGGGGAATTTGCTAAAAGTCGAAAATCAGCATTTAGAGTATCGACAAAGTGGGGCGCTTGATTGAAAATCATACCTCCCGTGCAAGTAACCGTATTGGTTCCCGTTCCACTATTCAAGGCTTCGCAAGAGCTTGCATCTACCAATGAGTGACTAATGGTTGGCGTACCACTAACGTTCCGGAAAATATGGGCATCTTCAATTTGAGTCGCAATATTTCCCCAAAAAATACAATTGGTAATAATAGGACTACTGACACCATCGCTACTACTTCCTGCATTATTATAAATACAAGTTCCATATTTGGCGATATTTGCGTAGAAGGTACAATTGGTAACTTCCGGACTAGCGTTTCCATTATTAGAACCAAGGTTGTACATACCTGCACAAGAATAGGCTTCATTTTTATAAAAAAGACAATTTGAAATTTTAGGGCTACTGTTTCCTGTTTTACCATGATTATAAATACTTCCACCGTAGGTACTCGCAAAATTATGGCTAAACTCGCAACGTTCTAAAGTAGGAGAAGCCGTTCCCTCAATTCCGAAATTCAAGATCGCACCACCAATCGCACCAGAATGATTTCCTTCAAATATAGTTCCCATGATGTAAGGATTACTAATTCCATTTTGGTAAGCTCGATTAGAGATCGCACCGCCACCAGAGTCACAGGTATTATTTTTAAAAAAGCAATCAATGACGGTTGGATTGCACATCCCTGTATAACCACCATCGTTACTCATTCCTCCTCCAAATTGGGTAGCGTCATTATTTTCGAAAAGGCAGTTGCGAATCGTGGGCGTACACTGACCTTGGTGCGAGCCATCATTAAATAAACCTGCCCCTTCTTTCGCTTGGTTACTAATAAAACGAACTTGCTCAAAATAAGGAGAAGCCTTACCAGAGAAGTCAGCACTATTACAAAAACCAGCACCAAATCCATTTGCTTTATTATCCTTAAAGGTACAGTTTCGAATCGTAGGACTCGACGGTTCTGTACTAGAAGGACTTTGGTTAAACCACGCAGCACCGCTAGCCTTTAGACTACCTAAAGAATTAATATCGTCAGCATTACCATTAACCAAGTGAAGTCCGTCAACAATCGTTGCAGCACTTACTCCTTCGGTATAAACAATCGTATAAGAGTTAAGAAAGGAAGCGTGATCGTCATTGATATCTCCATCCAAATAGGTTAAATTGTTTTGCCAATCTCTTTGTTCCCGTAGCATTTCTGTACCTTCAAAACCGCCATAAAATGCTACCCCATCAGGAAGTTCAAAAGAAATATTTCGATCGGCTTCGCTACAGGTCGTACAAGTCGTAGGATAATAATGTCCTTCCGCCAGCCAAACTTCATCCCCCGCTTGAGCAATACTTATCGCTTGCTGCAAGCCGGTAAGAGCATCCGACCAACTACTGCCATTATTAGCACCAGTAGCACTTTGGTCTACGAAGATTGTTTGGGCTGATAAATCAAAACCGGTAGTTAAGATTAACTTGAGGGATAGGAATACTAGGATAGGCACTTTGTGCATATGTGATATGATTAGCGTTAGCAATTGGGACTACAAAAAAATGAATTTGTAAGTTAAGCAATAGGGTAGTTGATCATGCTGATCGTTACTCTTTTACTTATTTTACAAATATAACACATTATTTATATATCTAAAAACTATTCATCTTTGCTTGTTTTAAAATCTCAGCAATGATTTGTAATCTCTAGAAAACTATTCGTAATATTATTTAATACAACTTTAAAGGTTGAATGTGGGGATAATATAAAACTAAACCTTGGAGGTATAAAAGAAAGGGATAAAGTAGCCTTACAAAGATACAGTTAATCTAAATAAAAGGGCATACCCTAAATGTGTTATTTTTGAGGTGTTTTAGGTTGTATCTACGACATCTAACGTAGATAATTAAAGCAACGACCTTTGCAAATTTATTTAACGTGAGGCTAAACAAGACCCTTAATAGCCCAAAAACTTCAGCATTTCTGCTGCGGTTTGCTCTTCGCTGTATAATCGATCAACGATATTTCCTTTACTATCTCGATTAACGATTACTTGTTTGGGACCAGGAATTAAGCAATGTTTGATCCCACCGAATCCGCTCAATGCATCTTGGTAAGCTCCCGTATGGAAAAAACCGATATAAAGTGGTTCGGCATCTTCGTCGCTAAAACGAGGTAACATCACCTGATTTTCATGTACTTCAGAGTTGTAATAATCAGAATTATCGCAGGTCAGTCCACCGATATTCACCCGTGTATATTCGTGCTTCCATTTGTTGATGGGCAGCAAAATAAATCGTTCAAAAATCCCCCAACTGTCAGGAATCGTATTCATCAAGGAGTTATCAACAATGTACCAAAGCTCCGAATCATTTTGTTGTTTTTGACCGAGAATGGAAAAGATAGTTGCACCACTTTCTCCGACGGTATATTTTCCAAATTCTGTAAAAATATCTGGATCAGGAATACCTTCTTCTTCGCAAGCTTGTTGAATCAAGCTAACAATTTCTTTAATCATTCCTTTATAATCAAATTCAAATCCTAACGAATTCCGAATAGGCATGCCACCTCCAATATTAATGGCTTTCAAATCCTTACAAACTTTTTTCAGCTCGCAGTAGGTTTTAACTGCTTTTTTTAATTCGCCCCAATAATAAATAGAATCCTTGATGCCCGTATCCACGAAGAAGTGCAACATCTTAAGCTGAAACTTATCATTATTTGCAATTTTATCTTCGTAAAAAGATAAGACTTCCGACTTCCGAATACCTAGGCGAGAAGTATAGAATTCAAATTTAGGTTCTTCTTCCGTTGCTACCCGAATTCCAATTTTACAAGGTCCTTCTATGTATTTTTCATAAAGCTCCAATTCTTTAATATTATCACACACTGGAATAATATTTTTAAAGCCATTTTTGATCAAGCCGCCAATCTTCTCGACGTATTCTTCCGTCTTGTAACCATTATTGATAATAATCGTTTTCTTCGTAATTTTCTTTCGCTGATGAAGGTTATTGATAATATCAATATCAAAAGAAGAGGATGTTTCTAGGTGAACTTCATTTTTGAGTACTTCGTCTAGGATATAACTAAAGTGATTGCTCTTGGTGCAATAGCAATAATGATATTTACCGCCATAACCGAGAGACTTGATCGCACGATTAAAATGATTTTTAGCTCTTTTAATCTGCATGCTGATCTTGGGGAGATAGGTCAACTTGAGTGGCGTTCCATACTTTTCAATCAAATACTTTAGAGAGATTCCGTGAAAGGTAAGTTCTCCGCCATCGAGATCAAAGCCATCTTGAGGAAAGTAATAGCTTTGATCAATTAAATCAAAATATTGGTTATTCATTAGCGCTCTATCTCTCTTACGATGAAGTTGTTTGATAATTTTGAATTGCAAATTAAGGGACAATCCTTGGCATTTGCAAATTTTAGCAAGTAATCAGCATCTTCTATTTTCAACTTTCAATCAGAGTATAGAAAAGGCTTCGTATAAACACGAAAAAAGCCCCACGACGTTACAACGTCTAAAGGCTTTTTCTTAGCAGTCAGGAGGGTATTATAGTTTCTTTAAAATTTTTAATTTTTTTAGGTAAGAATGAGCAAAAACAAACCATGGGGGGTTTATTTTTTACTCATTCTAGTCCTTAGAATAGTTTTAGCTAATTTGGCATTATAAATTAAAATAAATACAGATATACAGTGCTGGCTATGCACCCTTGCGTACGGCAGTTACGCGATTATAATTCATCCAATACTTCCACAATGCTCTCAAGGGTGGTAGGAATTGGTTCCATAATTTCAGTTTGATCTTCCGTAATCGTTAAGCTGTGATTAGTAAAATGATAGTTATCTGTTCCTTGCTCAGAAATCACTAGTAATTTTACGGTAGCTCCTACGGGGAGTCCTATTTCACAAAATTGTTTTGAATCAGGACTTCCGTGCAGTGGCATTACACCATTCCAATCATCGAAAGTAATAAAGACGACGGAATTTTTATTCGTATACAATTCCGGTAATTCTACGCATAAGGCGGTTAATTCATCTGGATTAATCTCTACAAAAGCATCACAATTTATCCAGTTCAGTTGTGTAATCGAAAAACCATATCCCATTCCAATCGTTCCATCTGGATTATCCCAAGAAGTGGAGTTAACGTTTTCCCAAGATTGTGGATTTCCGTCTGCTTCGATCCAATTGAATCCCGAAGGATCAGAATCGTCACCGTAAAAGAGTTCCATTTTCGGATTGATAACTGCGCTTTCTATGTAAATTTGAATTTCAGCATTTGGGGAAAGAGATAAGACCTTACTTCCTTGGTTTGCTTGCAAATAAAGTGCGCCACTAGAAGTTAACGGTCGACCGTCAGAACTCGTTGGGCGATTGAATTTAATCATGTCTCCTTTCTCATAGATTTCAATGAGTTCAAATTGTATCGGTCCCGTCACAACAGCACCGCTATCATCAACAAAAGCATTAGGAGGAATTTGAATATTCGTTCTTCTGGGCGTAACAATCGTAGTGGATTCACTTCCATTGAATAAATGGATTGCCGTACCCGGATGAATTTCTGAGAAAAAATTAACAATATTACCTCTAGTTAATAACGTTTCTTCTTCTACAATAAAAGTATCAATATCCTCCTTACAAGTCGTAAAGACGAGACTGATAAATGCTAGCAATATGAATAAGTTAGTATGTCTCATAATTCCTAATTAAAGAATTCCTTTCTTCAGGTAGTGATTAAAGTTCAGATTCCTATCCTCCTTAAAAGCTAGATACCCTAACTTTCTAATTCGCTGCCTGACTTATATTTTTTTTTGTTTTTTTGGAAGTTTTATTTAAAATTTAAACCGAACTCCCGTGATAAAACCTGCTGTGATGTAGCGTTGATCAATCAAATATTCTTTGCGATTGACTGGATTAAGATGATACCGAATATGCGGTTCAAGGAGAATCTGCATATGGTCATTTAATTTGTAGTTGAAGCCAAAACTTCCGAAAAGGCTAAAGCCTAATTTATCCTTAAAAGCTCGGTAAGCATTTGGCGCAGCATCTGTACGGTTAGAAGTAAAATTAGTAGGATTACCATCTTTAATAAAATCTCCTTTTTGAGTGAAGAGCAGGTTGAGGTATACACCGGCATTCAAACTATAGGTGAAATTCTTGGTTTCTACTTCGTAACCTACGATTAAAGGAATATCAATCATCCGGTAACGGTTGTAACTCGTTTTAAGATGTGTTCCCACTTGTATCGTTGTATCCGAAGAGATGATGTTTCCATCGGTATCAAATTCATTTTTGATAGAAATTCTCGTTTCGTTACCACTTTCATAATCAAATTTTTCGTTGATCTGACTGTAAGCAATACCCGAGCGAAAAGCTAGACCATTTTCAGCTACTGCTGAGAACCGAAGACCTGTACTGTATGCATATAAATAACTTTCAGTCTTATCTCGTCGAGCGGCGTCTTCTAGATATTCCGCACTTTTTGCTTCCAAGGTACGAAACGCATAATCCGGTGAAATGTACCAATCCAAGTAAGCATTAAAACCAAAACTACTATTCCCAAATTTCGCACATTTTGGATCAGGTAAAGAACCGAGAGGAAGGGGATTTGCGTTGAGCGAAATAAATTCGTTTGGCAAATATTTAATCTCCTTCAAAAATGACCCGTCTTTGATGGCATTTCTTGCCCCTAACTCGGTTTCTTTGATTACGGTCTGAGCCGCTTGTTCCTCTTTGGCTGTTGAGGAAACTATCTCGGTAGATTGCAGTCTACTAAGATTAGGCTCGGCATTTGAAATTTGACGATTATTACGCTTGGCTAACGCAATAACTTCTGTTGCTCTATTCGAGCTTTCTTTTGGTTTTTTGATAAAATTATTGGTGGTCTTTTCTAAATTGGCTTGAGGCGAGGCCGAAGTTTTTGGTAAAGTAACTGTGTTTTCTCCGAGCTTCGCTTCTTGGTTTATCTTCGTGGTAGATTCCGCTGGCAGAGCGGTTGTATTTTCATTGGTTGTGTTCGTTGTGTTTTTACTAGCGGTATTATTATTAGTAATTGTATTATCCTTAGTTGGGCTTTCCTTAATAGGTGCTAGTGATAAGTTTTGGTCGTTCGTTCCAGTTGTTATTTGATCGTCTTGCGGTTGATTATTTCGGAGAATTCCCCAAGTACCTGCACTTCCGATCAAGAGCAATAATAAAAGTAGTAACCATTTTGTACGGGACGACTCCTTCGTTACCACTGCTGTAGCATTCCGTTTTGCTTCAATCTTATCCCACAAATGATCGGGCATTTCCACCACGTGGTTCTTCAGCTTAGCGCGAATGATCCGATCTGTTTCTTTAATATTCTTCATGATGCCACTTTTTGCATATCTAGAATTTGTTCCTGCAACATTTTTCTGGCTTTTACCAATTGAGATCGAGAAGTACTTTCTCCGATGCCAATGGTTTCGGCAATTTCTTTATGACTGTACCCTTCAATCACGTACAAGTTGAATACGATTCGATAGCCATCGGGTAATTTGGCAATCTGATTCATTAATTCTTCTTCGCCGAGGGCGGAATAAATACTGGGTTCGATCGTAGACTCTTCGTAATCTTCTAAGCCAATTCTTTCTTTTTGAAAACTACTCTTTTGATAATTTTTTAAAGCAGTATTGATCACAATACGTCTAATCCAACCTTCAAAAGAACCTTCCGATTTGAAAAAACTAACTTTATTAAAAATTTTGATAAAAGCATCCTGTAAAAGATCTTCTGCTTCCATTCGGTGCCGAGCATACCGCAGACATACTGTAAACATTATTCCGGCATAGCGCTGAAACAACTCTCGTTGACAGTTTTTGTCTTCTTGGATACAGCCTTTAATGAGCTCGACTTCAGTCATTTAACTAGTGTTAGTTCTCCAAAACACGATATTGAATAAATCAATCCTTTACCCAAATGGTAGATTAATTCAATTTCAATTATTAGTATTAAACGGTCTATATCAGGAATTTTTGGCTATGCGAATTTATGATCCCCTTTAGATAGGATGCTTCATCATCGAAATTCGCTGCCTGAGGGTATGATAAATATAGTAATAATTGACTAGTTTAAAGTTCATTTTTTGTTAAAATGTCGTTTTTTAACCAAATTTGATCAAATAAAAATTTATTTAAATACATCAACAATTCGCTCATTATCAAATAATTATAAAATATAATACCATAAAACGCTCTTTTTAAACAGCACTAAAGGGCATTTTTTATTTTTTTTGAAAATATTTTTACTTTTTTTAATCAAAAAGCACTTTAGCTACCGCTTTTGAAACGAATTAAAATCAGCATTTTCAGGATTTGAATAAGCTTTTAATTCAATCTAAGCGGTAGATGTCCGCCAAGCTACCTTAAAAACAACTAGACAAAGAAGGAAGTTTAACATAAAAATCGGTTCTTTGAATCACAAGTCATTTAAAATATAATTGTATGCATAAAAATAGAACGGTAGCGCTACTTAGTATGCGGCTAATTTTGGGCTTAATTTTTTTCTTCCAAGGCTATGGCAAAGTATTTACTTGGGGCGTTGAAAACCTTTATCAGATGGATTTTTTCTACGGTACGTACAAAGATTTACTACCCGATTTTCTCATTTATGGGACTGCTTATTATACTTCTTTCGTAGAATTGATTGGTGGTTTTCTACTGCTCATTGGGTTCAAAAGAGATTATGCATTGTATGCCTTGGCTTCGGTTTTGGTGATTGTTAGTTTTGGCCATGGCTTAGTGGAACCCATTTGGGATTTATCGCACGTCTTATACCGCACGATGCTTTTAGTTGGTTTATTACTGCTACCCAAAGAATGGGATACTTGGTCCTTAGATCATTTTTTCAAAAGATGATCCGCCCAAGTACAATCGCAGGAAAATGGATTTTACCCATTATTGTATTCGCCCAATTTTGTTGTACCGCACTTTGGTTTGCAGGGAATGCAGTCCTCCCCGAACTGATCACCAATTTTCAATTGTCGCCCGATGCATTAGCACATTTAACCTCTGCCGTGCAGTTTGGTTTCATCTCCGGCACCTTAATTTTTGCATTTTTAACCTTAGCTGATCGCTTTTCTCCTTCGCTCGTTTTTTGGGTTTGTGCTTGTTTTGGCGCTGCTTTCAACCTAGGCATTACCCTTCCACAAAATGATTTGATGCGTTTACTCCTCTTTCGATTTTTAACCGGTTTTTGTTTGGCTGGCATTTATCCTGTGGGGATGAAAATCGCCGCAGATTATTACCAAAAAGGCTTAGGCAAATCTTTAGGTTTTTTGGTTGGTGCCTTAGTCGTCGGTACGGCTTTCCCTCATTTACTAAAAGGCTTAGCGACGGATTTACCTTGGCGAGTGATACTCTACAGTATATCCATTTTATCCGTTTTGGGCGGGACACTTCTTTTGGTATTCGTGCCCGATGGTCCTTATCGGAAACCAAGTTTGGGTTTAGATTTCAGCGCACTCTTCAAGGTGTTTCGAAATCCAGCTTTTCGATCGGCAGCTTTAGGTTATTTTGGACATATGTGGGAACTCTACGCTTTTTGGGCATTTGTTCCCATTTTGCTTTTAGAGTATACCAATTTGGCGCAAGGTTCTAGCGGATTAAACCCTTCCATACTTGCATTTTTCATCATCGGTTTGGGTGGACTAGCTTGTGTGGCTGGTGCGTTTTTAGCGGCGCAAAAAGGTACTCAGAAAACAGCTGCTATTGCATTATTTTTATCTGGCAGCTGTTGCCTCGTAGCACCTTTTATTTTCAGGTTGCACATCGAAATACTCACCATCTTTTTCCTACTTTTCTGGGGACTAGTCGTCATTGCGGATTCTCCACTTTTTTCTACCTTAGTTGCTCAGCATGCTCCAGCAGCAACGAAAGGTACTGCGCTCACCATTGTAAATTGCATCGGCTTTTCCGTTACCATTATCAGTATCCAATTACTCAATTATCTCAAAGCGCAGTTTGACAGTCCTTACATTTATATGGTGCTTGCACTCGGTCCAATCTTGGGTTTACTCGCTCTTTACAGAAAAGCATCAATTACTAAAAAATAAAAAACCGTAAGTGATCCAACGATCACTCACGATTTCAGTAATTATCATAAAAACATTAATTAAGTCTCGCTTTTACTTTAAAAATTTAGTGTGCCACGACGAGCGTCTTAGTCGTTACCTTATCTCCTTGGCGAATGGTGATGGTATAATATCCATTTCCTAAATTCAAATTCCCAAAATCAAGACTAAGTTGACGATCCGTAGCAGTTGTATGTTGTTGCGTCAATACGAGTTGTCCCAACTGATTGTAAATTTCTACGGCGAATGCGCCATTCCATTCCTGTCCTAGGTACAACTCTGTGTAATGATCTGCGGGATTAGGAAAGACATGGAAATCTGGATTCGTATGTCCTTGTGCTTCTGCACTTAGGTTAGCCGCTTGTGTTAAGTCAAAAGCTGCTCCGTTGAACGTTGGACAATCTGCGATCTCTCCTCGATGTTCGATCTCTTGACTACAATCATAAGCCAAGTTTGGAAACTGTGCCCGAGCGGCTGAATTATTATTACCACCATTACGATCACTTGCTGCTACAATACTAACTTGATCAAAAAGCGAACTATTTTCAGCTTCTTCGTTATTACTAGCGACTACTAAACCAATAGAAATACAATTACTCATATTGATGTTGGCGTAGTAAGCAGGTGTCCAAGTTTCTCCGTCGTTTGAAACGTACCCCGTAAACTGTTTTCCATCTCTTGATAATTTCACCCAAGTCGGTGCGCTACCTTCTGAGTCTCCCGTATAAGTGTAGCCATTTTTAGCTAGTCTAGCTTGGAAAGAAATTCCACTCCCCGGAGTAACTACTAAGGCCGCATTTTTAGCCCCTGCCTCTAAATTTCTACGCATCATAATTCCTGCGAGCGCATTGTCGCTAGTATTCGTAATCCCTCTTACTCTAGCAATTAAATCTCCATCTCCACAGAAATTAGTATACACAAAATGAAATTCATCCGAAGTTCCGAAGATATCATAAGCGGTTGAATTCACGGTGTAACTTTCCGCTGCTTCATCGTAGCAAGCAGAACCTGCTACACTTGGATTTCCAATATCCGTATTGCTCCAATTTGCTGGAAGTTCACCACAAGGATTAGTATTGCCCGGCGCAATTTCTATCAAATAATCTTCTACTTCTCCGTAAGAAAAATCATCACAAGCTTCAGCGTATCCGCCGTATTTCATACTAATTCGCATTCGAGTAGTTCCACTCGCTGTATTTGGAATAGAGATACCTCCTGTAATCACTCCACTTCCTTTCTCCGCAAAGACTAACTCTCCTTCGTCGGTAAAATCTCCGTCGACATTCCAATCAATCCATACACTCCAATATTCTTGGTAAGTACTTCCATTAAAACCCGGCGCTAAAGTAATTTCATAATTTTCTCCCGCCGTTACCATTGCTGTCATATTGGTATGATTCCCATATCCGCCATCATCACCAGAAAGGTATTCTATCGTCGAAAAAGTTATCTTGTCAATCCATTCATAGCTTGAATCTTCTCCTTCCGTTTCACAGTAAGCTTCTACAAAACCACCTGCTTCTACGGTAATCGTTTGACTAACAACCGTTGCGTTGCCACAATCATCCACGGCTTGCCAAGTTCGCGTCAAGATATAAGGACAATCCGTTCCACTCGCTGTTTCTTCAAAACTAATGGTCACTTCACTCGCGCAATTATCCGTTGCGGTCAAAGCTGCTGCCTCGGGTACCGCATTACAAGCTACCGTAAGATCCGCAGGTAACTCCTCAAAAACTGGCGCCGTAAAATCACCAATAGTCAACAGTTGAGATACTTTGCTAGTATTTCCACACTGATCCGTTGCTACCCAAGATCGCATCAATTGGTAATGCTCACTGCAAGATCCTGTAATCATTTCTTCTTCCACTTCAATCGAAACGCCTTCTTCTTCTACTGTTGGTACGGATGGTCCGAATAAGGTTACAACAGAAACATCATCAATCAAATTTCCATAAGTATCATTATTTGGTGCGCCTTGTACCGCTCTAAATAAAAAGACGGTATTAATTTGTGTCGCAGGAACTTGATAAGTTACGTGGTGTACTTTCCACCCCGTCTCGGCTACGGTAAAAACACCTAGGGATAGCAGATTATCTGTATCTGGTCCAGCAAATACTTCCATCATATCTGGTGTTGTATTATTAGAACTCATTCTTTTGTGGTGAGCAAAACTGATAGACAAGGTGGTAGTTGGTATCGTACAAAATTCTTGGTAGAAGTCACCCGTTTGGTCACCATTTAATTCTGCGTGATAATTTCCACTATAAGAAGCGACACCGTCGACGCCTCCACTTTTTTGAATTTCTATATTCCCATTTGTTGCCGTTGTCGACCAACCTGGCAATTCTGATTCATCTACGTATCCCCAGCCACCAGATAATTCAAATCCTTCAAAGTCACTATTTGCAAAAGACTGTACACACTCCGTACATTCGATGGTAATATCTTCTGGTAAATTACTAAAGACTGGTGCTTCGTTATCCTCTACGGTAATCAACTGCGTAGCAGATTTGCTATTCCCACAATCATCAATTACGGTCCACGTTCGTGTGAGTACGTAAGGACATCCTTCGCCGGCCACTTCCGTGAAATCAATTTGTAAATTTCCAGTACAATTATCATTAGCAGTAACATTGGCTGCTGCCGGAATCGTTGCCGTTGTAACTGTCGTATTTCCTGGTACTCCGTTTAAGTTCGGCGCTTCTACATCTTCTACCGTTAAGGTTTGAATTGCTGAAGAAGCATTACCATAATCGTCCGTTGCAGACCAAACCCTTACGATGGTATAAGGACATCCTGTATTAACTACTTCGTCAAAATTGGCGGTCCAGTTTCCTTTGCAATTATCCGTCGCCGTTAAGGTTGGTGCGCTAGGAATGCTGTTGCAGTTTACGGTAACGTCAGTAGGTACCGCATTAATAACTGGTGACGCATTATCTACAATCGTTACTATTGCGCTGGCACTTACGGTATTTCCACTATTATCGGTGACTATAAAAGTTACTTCGTTCGTTCCGATATCGCTACAAGTAAAAGTATTAATATTAACGTCAAAACTTAAGAAACCACAAGCATCCGTACTTCCATTATCTAAGTCCGCTGCGTCCATACTCGCTACGCCAAATTCATCTAGTGCTAAAGTTAAATCTTGGTAAACTAAAGTAGGCGGCAAATTATCACCAATCCCAACTTGTTCACTTAGCACGCTGAGCGAGTAAGGTCCCGTATCATTTCCACTCTTATCCATTGCCAATAAGGTGTAAATTCCATCTACTGGAAAAACAATATCTTCTAAGGTTGTCGTAACGTATTCGTGTCCTGATGCGATTAAGTTTCCAGCAGGATCATATAGTTCAAGCATTGGTTCTACCGAAGTGCCTAAATCTTTCATAACGAAAGTAGCCATTTCCCCTGCGTTAACGGAAATAGTATACGCATCCATTTCTCCTAAATGATCTAAGTTGAAAGCACCATCAATGGTTTGACAGTTTAGAGAAAAAGCACAATCTGGCTGTGCCAATCGTTGAACAGAAAAGCTGTACCCTCCTTTATCATTGCCAGCACTATCCATTAATAAAATCATGTAATCTCCACTGACGGGTAAGTCGTCTAACTTTAATCGGCAAAGTGAACCATTGGGTGCTTTGATCATGTGCAATAAACTACCATCTGGCTTGTATACTTCAATTTGAGCTTCGATGCTGGAGTTTAATTTTCGCATTTGGATGATGACATCTTCTCCTTCGAAAGCCGTCATTAAGTATGCATCCATTTCTACAAACTTATCAATGTTGCCAGACAAATCTGCACTACACGCGATCGGTTCTGCACAACTACTTAAGGAAGTGATTTGAAAAGATAAACCGTAACTTCCCGTATCATTACCATTATTATCCATTGCTAAAATGGTATATATGCCATCTACTGGTAAATTCTCTGTAGATAAGCGAGTTGGTCCACCACTAGAGCCAACGGCCTGATCAATGATTGTTCCGTTTGGATCGTATAAAATTAATTTTGATTCAAAGTAATTGGAAGTGCTACGCATTCTAATGGCCACATTATCGCCTGCCGTTGCGGTAAAAGAATAAGCATCTATTTCCACCGTTTGCGTCAAATCTTTAAGTAAGTCATCGCCACAATTGATGACCTCCGTAAATTCAGGATTATTTAATACTTGTAAAGCCAAACCGTACGCTCCGGTATCATTATCATTATGATCCCAGACCTTTAAAAGGTAGTTTCCAGTAGCGGCGAGTTCAAAATCCTCAATTCTAACCGTACCACCATCGCCACAATCACTAGCTACGAGAGCGCCAGAAGGATCAAATAATTCCATACAAGCATCAACCCCCGTTTCTGCATCTCGCATTCTAATGAGAATTTTGTCTCCTTGGGTTCCCCAGAAACTATAGCTATCAACTTCTCCTAGTTCACTGAGTGTCCCAATGACTTCTTGATTGTATGCTAATGTTTGAGCAGTTAAATTGCTAGTGCCTAAAAGTAGCAAAATTAGGCTTAGCATTAAATTAGAGTTGGCGTGTGGCATTAGATTTTCCATTTACTGGTTATAAAGCGGGGGAAATATCTACAAAACTGGTGGGAGGGAATACTAAATGGGGAAGCTATGTGGGAGAAAAAACGAATAGATGCATTGAACGTGAAATCGTCACCTTTTGCAATGCTCTTCCGTGCTTATCTTTATAACAAATAGCAGACCAGTTAGACCAGAACAATCTTCGTATTAGCTTTGTTTGTGACTGGGATTATTTATCAAATTTAAAAAATAAACCATATCAAAACTTGAGACAAACGCTCTACAGAAAAATCTAAAACCTATAATCCATAAGGGTTTTACTATTTATCGCAGAAAAAAAAATGAGTGAAATGCCTATTTTAATTTTTAAATTAATACTAAGATGTATATATAGTTGCTTTATTTTATATAAAAAGAAATCAGCTTTTTTTAAGCTAGAAATTAGCTTTTCTTGCCTTTTAGAGCAGATTTGAACTCGCTTAGGTAGCGTTCGGGTAAGTAATGTGACAAGCAAGCAATAACAATATAGCGATGGTTAGGTGATGGTATTTTAGTTCGTTGCTCTATTTTATTTTTTATCTTTGTGCAAATACAAAGACAACAACCAATTCCTAATTGATCAAAGATACTCATGGAGCAAAAACATCAGAAGCACGCCAAACTAGCTCGACCACAATTAGGCTTTTTTGGAAGAAATGAATGGGCGATTATTGGAACGCCTTGTGGTAACTTGCAAGCGATTGCGCTAAGTCTGACCAAACAGTTGACACCTTCTTATACCCTAGCTTACGTTGATGCAGATCATCACGCGGCTACCGATGCGGAAGAGAATTTCTTGGGAGAAAAGGTATTGGTTTATACCGATAAGATTGCTTATCACCAATTTCAACTCTCCGCAAAACTCGATCGCTATCAGTATCGAACGTATTTTAATGACCGAGACTTGGTGCTTGTCAATGGCAATCATTTTATTGCTGAAAACCAATTGGTGGTTATCGATCCTCGTAAGTATGATTCGCTTCAACGAAAATTAGATCGACTGAGTAACGTACAAGCTTTTATTTTGACCGAAGGCATTACGGAAATTCCAGCTTTTCTAATTGAGCATTTGCCACAAGCGACAGAAGTACCTGTTTTTAAAGCAACTGAATTGGATCAAGTGGCCGACTTACTCCTAAGTAAAATGCGTGCTGCACTTCCCCCTCTCTACGGCTTGGTGTTAGCGGGCGGTAAAAGTCAACGCATGGGACAGGCTAAAGGTATGCTAGATTATCACGGTAAACCGCAACAGGAGTTTATGGGTGATGTATTGGATAAGTTTTGTGCGAAGACTTTTCTTTCTTGTCGACCGAATCAAATTATATCTCCAGATTGTGCTTATCCTTTATTACCTGATAGTTTCGAAGGTCTAGGTCCTTTTGGTGGGATTGCCTCTGCTTTTCGGGCGTACCCCAATCATGCTTGGTTAGTAGTGGCTTGTGATTTACCTTTATTGGATGAGGCTACTTTGCAACAACTTTGTCAAGCTCGTAATCCGTCGAAAGTTGCCACTTGTTTTAATAGTCCTACGAGTGAATTTCCAGAACCATTAATCACAATTTGGGAACCGAGAAGTTATCCAGTTTTATTGCAATTCTTAGCACAAGGCTATTCTTGTCCGCGCAAAGTATTGATCAATGCTGATATTGAAGCGCTTGATGTCGTAGATGCTAAGGCCTTAATGAATGTGAACCGACCAGAAGAATACGAACAAGTAAAAGCGCTTTTAGAAAAAAAATAACGGTGAAGTTATTTATAAAAGATTAATTCTAATGGAAAAATTTTAAAACAACTTCAAGAAGTTCTTTTAAAAATCGCTTCGCTTCCCAACCTTCTCGATATTTTTCTCGTGAGTAAGTTTAAGACAAAACTTCTCCATGAGAAAAAGGCTAATATGCTTTTGCTTTTATTGCTGCTTCCTCGTACCCTCTTTATTATTGGGTCAGACAGGAAATGATAGTATGAGAATTGCAGTTGGCAAACCGCCGAACTTGCTAAAAAAAATTGACGCTTACCATCAACAGATCGTTACACAAGAAGCCAAAATTGATCAGTTAGAAATGAGGCACGCTCAGGAATTGGGAAAGCTTTACCTACTTCTTTTATTACTAGCATTAGCTGGTGCTGGTTTGGGGGTTTTCCTTTATTTACAACAAAAAAAACGAAAGCAAGATCAACAATTACGGACACAACAAAGTAAACAATTACAACAATTGCTAGATGAAAAGGCAGCGTTAAAACTAGAGATAGAAGCAATCAAGGATAAATTTTTGAGTCAGGCAAAAGTGCTCACGACAAAGGCAATTTATATTTATGAGCAAAATCAAAGCCTGATTTCCCTCAAAGAACAATTGACTGGATTACAAAGAATGGTAGATAAAACAACTCAACCAAAAGTGCAGCAGATACTCAAAGAGATCAATCTACAATCAAAGGAAGAGACTTGGCAAGCTTTCGAGAAACACTTCCTAGCTGTCAACCAAAATTTCTATCAAAACCTTGCAAAAGAATTTCCACAACTCAGTCCCAACGAAAAAAGATTGTGCGCTTATTTGCGTATCAACATGAATTCTAAAGAAATCGCGACGCTCTTACATATTTCTCACAAAAGCGTAGAAGTTGCTCGGTCTCGTTTGAGAAAAAAACTGTCCTTAACCAATAAAAATACAAGTCTTCATCTTTTTCTTTCGAAATTTTGAGCTTTTTCTTTCGATTTTAAAATCAAAACAACTTTCACAAGTAACTTATTATCAAACAATTACAACAACTGTCATGGTACAATAACCTAAAAAAGCCACCTGTTATGGTTTAGTAAAGCTCATTTTCCCAACCTCTCTGAGATAAAGCCCGTGCTTAGTAAAAAAGCACAGTTGATGAAAAAAAGTACTAAATCTAGAAAAAAAACTAACAAGCCTAGCCCACAAAAACTTAGCCCAATTTCAAATCAATCTACTTGGAAAACCTACCTTCCATTACTACTTCTTTTGATTTGTTTTGTAGCTGTTTATAGTTATATTTTTGATTCGAAGGTCAGTCTCAATGGCGATAATGCAAGTTATTATCTCCTAGGAAAATCGTTGAGCAAGGGTTTAGGATATAATTTATACAATGACATATGGGAACGACCACACGGACACTTTCCACCGGGTTATCCGATTTTACTCGCCGCTGCGATGATTTTTAGTAAAAAGGTTGTCTTCTTAAAAATGGTAAATGGGCTCTTTCTCTTAGCGAGTTTGATCCTCAGTTTTCAAATTTTCAAAAAGTTAGGTTGGTCTTGGCAAGTAGCGCTAATTGGTAATTTATTTTTATTGATGAACTATCACGTTATCGGATTTTCGACGGTACTGATGAGTGAAGTTCCTTTTCTATTTTTCAGTTTACTCTCTTTCTATTGGCTCTTAAAAATAGACATTCAAAATTTTCGGTGGCATTCCAAATCGTACTTATATTTTTTATTTAGCCTTTCCTTCGCTTTTCACATTCGTACAATCGGTGTGGCTTTATTAGCGGGTACGATTTTATATCTACTCATTGAAAGAAAATGGAAAATAGCGGGAATCACTTTTTCTGGGTTCGTATTACTCGCCATTCCTTGGGTCCTTAGGGGAAAACTATTAGGATTGTCGAGTAGTTACAATTCGGTCTTATTTCAAGTCAATACGTATCGTCCGGAGTTGGGCACGATGGGCTGGGGAGATTTGGTTACTCGGATAACGAAAAATGCCGTTCGTTACTGCACGAGTGAAATTCCTTCAAGTATATTTCCCTTTATCGAAGTAAACTATAAGGTTAGTCCTGATGCTCAAGCTTGGTGCCTTGGACTCAGTTTGATTTTATTGATTTTGTTTGGGTTGTATAAAAGTCCAAAGTACCGGATGCTATTATTTGGTTATCTCGGAGGAACGCTGGGAATTTTATTATTATGGCCAGAGTATTGGTTTGGTACTCGATTTATCGTAGTCATTTTACCTTTCATGATGGGTTTAATTTTATTCGCCCTTTCTACACTACTTAGCTTAATTGGTCAGCGCTTAAATCTTCCAAAAGCGCACTGGCTACTCTTTTTAGTTTTGCCTATACTGAGTAGTTACATTAAGCCTTACGAAGAAAACAAGGATAGAGACTGGCAAAGTTTTCCACTTAAAAGGCTGCATTTAAAGGCGAAACAAGAACATCCGCCTCGTTGGAAAAACTATAAACTCATTGGAGAATATTGCAAAAAAAATCTCAAAAACGAAGATATTATAGCTTGTCGAAAACCACAGCTCTTCCACATTTTTTCGGATCGTTACACTGCGAGTTTTCCAAGCGAATTAGATCATAAAGCTTTCATGGATAATTTGGTAAGACAAAAGGTTAGCTACGTAGTTGTTGAGCAATTAGGCTTTTCCTCTACGGGAAGATATTTGGTTCCCGTCGTTCAGCAGAACCCCAAGAACTTCAAAATTGTTCATCATTTAAAAGATCCAGATACTTATTTGATAAAGTTTATTCCACCAACGAATTAAATACTTTTCAACTACTGCACTTAAACTTGCGGAGAATTTTCTTCCGTAAGAATGGTCTTTCGATACAAATGGTCAGCACTGGCGAGGTTCAGTATTTTCGTGATAATTCTCCCGAGGATAAAGACTTGTCCTAGCAAAAACACCAAGGTAATCGTTGTCATATCATCCGGTTGAATAAGATGATTGAGTTGATAATACACGAAACAAAGTAAGAAGAAAGTAGCAACGTTCAGTAAGTATAAAAACAAAAAATGGAAAAAGTTTTTGATTACAAATCGAAAGCTTTCATAAATTGGGCGAGCGATGATTTTTTTATCTTGATATACTAAATGTATTTTAGCGTAATCCTGAATCATAAAAAATATCGTGGCGAAAAAAAGATAAATGGTAAAAAGCACGTTGAGATGGTGAATCAATTCTGTTTCACTTTCTACCTCGAAAGGAGAAATACCATTTGCCAGCAATAACATAAAAAGGATACCTAAGAGAATGCCTTGAAACACTAAGAAATAAACCGTTAATCGAAAAATTCTACCAAAATAATAGGCACAATTTTTCCAGAACTCATTAAAGCTAAATTTATTTTCTCGTTTTCTAATGCTAGCGACTAAACCACCCATGAGAAAAATAGAAAACAAGAAATTCAAAATCACCAAAACAATAGATTGATTGAGAATAATCTGTACTCCTTCGCCGTAAGTATTGTAAAAGTCACTTAAAAAAAGGTAATCAAACTTTGCTAAACTACGATTCAAACTTAAAGATTGACCAACCGTTTGACTCAAAAAACTCGATAATGGAATTAAAGAAATTAGCGCTATCAAAAAGTTTAGAATATACAAAAGCAAGCATAGCTTCCACAAGTGAAATGCACGAGACCATCCAGCTAAATATGCTTTAAAAATTTTCATAAAAATAAAACGCTAATAGAAAATTATTTAGAGAAGTTGCATTAGAAATTATTTAAAACTATCTTAAAATGAATCCTAACACTTTAGATCAAAGCTCCAAAACTCATCATCGCATTTTGCATCCAAACCATGAATTGATTTAAGTGCTTTCGAATTCCCGTTTCTTGAATCTTTGTACTTCTACTATTATTAATAAAATTTTTGTCGATATAAATTTTGCGCGTGGGATCAATTTCCGCGCAGGCAATTCGCGTTGGTCCCGTGTAAACAAATTCTTTACTCCGCGCTTTCCCATCCCATAACTCCGTCACCGTATTTCCATCTTCAAATTGAATCAATACTTCTACGGGCAACATCATTTCTCCCAAACGGTGTAATACGACTTTAGACTGGTAACTCGACGGTTCATTTTCGGTCCATGTTTCTCCAACACAGTTTCCCACATCATCAAAAACACCGACAGGATTGATCATTTTAATATTTTCAATATCAGCTACCGTATAATCGCACTCCTCCGTTCCGTACAGCACTTGATCAAAAAACCAATCTAAGTTTTTCCCAAATTTTTCGCCATGATTTTTTTGTACAACTTCATTGACAATCGCAATAAAATCTTTCCCACAAGGATGCTTAAACTTCCAACGTTGAAAATAAGTTTTCATAATTTCATCCATCGTCGTTCTTCCAATAATTCCTTCTAGCGTACACAACCAGATTGCCGTTTTATTGTAAGAAATTCGACCGTAGCCACCGTGCTTAAATTGCCAACTCGGTCGCGCATTTTCTGCTATTTCAATATTTGGAAAAGCAAAAAATTCTGCCCGATTGTATTCTTTATTTCCAAATTGAATCCCCAAAACATCTACCGTCGATTCATGTTCCCCATAGTAATGATCCATGATTCGACCTTCGTAATAAGTAGTAAATCCCTCGTCCATCCAAGGCTCTTCTTGCTCGTGTGTCGCGATCATTTGCATGAAGTATTGGTGGATAAATTCGTGAACGGCAAGCGTCTCCGTCGTTCTAACCCCTTCTGGTAAAAGACAAAAACTGCCCGTCGTAATCAGCATTGGGTATTCCATTCCGGTACTAAAAATACCGTGAAATGGTGGATCAACAATCGTTAAAATAGGGTAAGGATATCGTTCAAAATAAGTTTCGAAATAGGATAAAGAATGTTTGATAGATGTAAAATAACGCTCCGCAAAATGCACATGAGCAGGATATACAAGTAAGCGCAATTCAATGCCTTTCCATTCCGTTTTGATTTCTTCAAAATACGGCGAAGCGGACCACGTAAAGTCAATCACATCTTCCGCCCTAAAGGTATAACTATCTCGTGCCCCAAGTTTTTGCTCGTCAATCATTACACCACTCGCGCCCACCACAAAATCTTTCGGCACATTAATTTCAACTTCATAAACACCAAAGTCGGCGTAGTATTCTCCCTTCGCATGGTATTGATGACAATTCCAACTGCCTTCCGTTGCATAACGCATTCCCGCCGGCTCGTAAACGCCCAATTTAGGAAACCATTGTGCCATGAAATAATAATCCAAATTATAGCCCGTCCGCACCATCGTCTTAGGAATCCGCGTAACCCAATCCAACTGCAAGCGAATAGAATCATAAGGCAAAACAGGTTCTGCCAAAACTACGCGTAACACCGTGCGATCTTCTTCGTTGTCATCATCAGGATGAATATAACTCATCGCTGGCATTAAATCATTACCAGCTTCATCTTTCAATTTTTTGATATCGATCCAACTCCATTCACAGTCCTCTATTAAGTTTTTTCGAAAAACATCAGGAATCTCTCCCCATTCTTTCATAAAAGTGGAGCGATTGTTTCTAAAAGCGTTGAGATAAAGGTGAAATTGCATTTCGCGAATGGTATCAGCAGAAGGATTCTTCCAGAGAATAGACTCTGAAGCCGTAATTTTTTTGGCAACGGTATCCAATTCAACCTGAATATTATAATTAGCAATTCGATCTGAAATCGCCTTAGATTGAGCAAACCCAAAGGCACTACCGAGGAGGAATAGGCAACAAATAAAGTATCTAATGATAGGCTGGTTCATAAAAAAGATCGAAGTCAACAATAGTTTCGATCTAAAATTAGCAAACTTATCCACAAAATGTCTGCTAAAGGATAGAATATTGCAGGAAAATTACTTTGTCGAGTATGCTTGACAAACTACGTACACTGAAGTTATTTCAAAATAACATTGCTAATCGAAAGTATCAAGATCTATTTTTAAAGATGCGCTAAATGGTAAACTATCCTTTAGCAACCATGAAAATCATTGCAATTCCAATGATTGAGAAAATAACGGCGATGGTTCGTTCCATCACACGTTGCGGAACTTTCCCTTGCAACCTTGGACCGATTTGCCCGCCAATCAAAACGCCAGGAATACTGTAGCAAACTAAATTCCAAGGCACTGCATTGATCCCTCCTTGATTAATTAGGGTAGCAACGTGCGTAAAGGAAGCACAGATCACAGTAACAATTACAATCAAGACAGAAGTTGCTGCCGCCACGGGAACGGCTACTTTACCGTCTTTCACCAACTGTGGCATTACTACCTCTCCTATTCCAACCGAAACTAAGCCCGTTAAAAGACCACCAACTGCCGTCGGAATTTTCTTCGCTTGGTACATCATGTGTTGATAAACATTTCCTTCCGTGTCAACTACTTTCCTTAACTCATCCGATGCTTCAAAATCTTCTGTCACCTCGCCACCGTGACCTTTGATTAAAACATAAGCGACGATGAACATCAGTAAGCCATAAAATAATAAAATGAGCTGCGTGTTCACGTAGTGTGCCATCAAAGTACCGACGATACCAGCAGGAATGGAGACAATCAAAAAAGATTTGATTAAACCAAAATCAATTAGCCGTTTTCGGTAATAGCCAATAAAGCCTGAACTGAAACCAAAAGTCTCGGTCAACAAAGCCACCGCAATCGCCGTCACCGGACTTGCCAAAGGATACTCTGGACCAAGTAAAGGAAAAATTAATAGAAAAATGGGGGTAAAAAAAGCCGCACCTCCAATGCCACTCAACATCGCCGTAGTAGCAACCATCATCCCTACGGGAAACATAAACCAGTATAACGTAAAATCCATGATCTTTTTTTAAAACATAGCACAAGCTTCAACTTTCAGCTCTTCCAAAAGCTTTTACTTAGGCTCAATACAGTACTGCTTTTTTAAACTTAAAATACGCGTACTGAAACACTGTAAGATACTGGATTACCGAAGGATTTTATATAGTAAAACTCTATCAAAATCACGGTAAAATCAATCATTTTTTCACTGGTTTCTAATTAGAAATGCTTAGAAATTACCTTATGGAGCGAACTAAAGGAAGTTTAAAGTATTTCTTAAAAAAAAAGCCAGTCGATCTTTTGATCAACTGGCTTTCCTATTGAAGTTGTTTAAAGACTTAAAGAAATTCTACTGAACGACAAATTTCCTAGTAATTGTTTTGCCTTCCGTAGACTGAATCGTTAAGAGATACAATCCTTTTTCCGTTAAGGTAATTGTACTATTTAAATTTGTGATGGTAAAGCTACGAACCAATTTTCCTTGTGCGTCCATAATCTCTGCTTGTCCGTTCAATAACTCCGCCGTTAACTCTAAGTGGAAATCTCGTGCAGAAGGATTCGGAAATAGTTTCAATGCCGAAGCTGGAATTTCGTTAGTACTCGTGATCGTAGGATCTACCACTACTTTGGTAACGTCATCACTGATATCTTCGTCATTAGTCACACTAACTACGGCAAAAACGAGATTGTCATCGCCCGCAGTAAAACCGCTTACTTCATTAAAATTGTACGTGTAAGTATCTCCTACGGCGATCGTTCCGTTGATGGTTTCTTCTACTACAAAGTTCTCATTTACGTAGTACGATACTTTGACGTTTGTCATATCCATCGTACCTGTATTTTTAATATCAAAGCTTACTGCGTCAAAACTAGGATTTGCAGTTGTACCGCTAACGGTAACGCTTACAGATTCTGCTCTCAAGTTATTGTAATCTCCGTAGCGCGTTCCACTTTCCTCCACGAGATAAGCGAAGATTTTATAATGTGGTTCCGTATGTCCATTATTATTATATCCAGTATTTAAAAGATTCACGTAATCTTCTAAGACATAATCCACACTTACCGAAGCACCGGGGGTAATATTCCCTGTCATATTATAAACATAAGGAATAACATTTTGGCCAGGGCACCATCCCGCTCTACTACTTGTTTCATTTCCAAGTTGCCCCGTACAAGCATTTTGATCACAGTTGTCTTTCCACAAATTATGTGTAGTCACCGTAGCACCACCAACTACAACATCATGTGTTTGGTTAGAAAACTCTGCCGCATTATTCGTATTTCCTTGTCCGTGTCCCGTAATCGTCATACGCATATGACTCGTCGCTGTGCTGTTGTCGATTGCTACATTTTGAGTAGGAAGGTCGTAATCTATCGCTGGATCACCGTATACCCAATAGTTCGTTTCCCATAATCTATTAACTTTTTGAAACTTTGGATTTGCGCCTTTAATAAATTCAAGTTCCGCGTCAACTAACCAACCAGATGCGCCCCAAACCTGTACAAAAGATTTAAAAATAACGGCACCTTTCATTACCGATTTAAAATCAGTAACATCTACTGTCCAAGGTCCACATCCAATACCATAAGGCGTAACGAAACGTGCAAGTTCGTAACTTCCTCCTGGCGTTTCGATGAAAAAACTTGCTGGTTGATCCCAAGGATCGCAGCCCGTCGTAGGACATTCTACGGAGAAGTGTAATAATACTTGCTCATAATCTTCGCTATTCTTTGGTAAGTTTACGGGCGTAAATTTTGTTTGTCCAGCACTACCAAAGTTATGTTGTTCATTATTTAAAATAGAAATGATCATCCCCGTTCCATCGTCTGGTTTTTTGTACCGATATGACTTCGAGTTATTCAAGCCATTGGTATCATCAGGATGATCTGTTTTTGCGTTAAGCAAATTGGTATTATTTTCAGTTAAATCCAAAGGCTGTTGAAAAGTAAAAACAACACTTTCGCCCGGGGAAATTGTTCCCGTAAAAGTTTCTTCTAAAGTAGGTATTCCGTTCACATCCAACTTTACTGGAATGTTAGTAATCGGATCACTACCATAGTTTTGAATCGTAACGCTAGGTTTTACCGGTCTAGCGTAGATATTTAAAACATCTGGTGCATCTACACTGACCACGCCAACATCAAAGGAAGGAATAGAAAAGCCATCTACCCAAGCATCTTCCGTCATATTCCCAAAAGTACCATTACAGCTTCCATCTACCAAGTTAGCCGTTGTTAAGGTGCTCCCTTCATTCATTGGCAAATAAGCCACTAAGCCCGCTTCCGTACCTGTAAATTCTGCCGTTTGATTATCAAAAAGTTCTTGTCCTGTTCTAGCCGTATTCCAAATTCGTACTTCGTCGATTACTCCATTCCAACCTCGACCACCAAAACCTGCCGAAGCACCAATATGTACAGATTGACCATTATTAATTGGCGTACCCGTTAAAATACCCGTTGTGACAGATTCCCCATTAATGAACAAAGCCATGGTACCATCTTTCACTACTGCTGCCACGTGGTACCATTGATTGGTATTCATGATTTGATCCGTTAGGACTTCGTTCCAAATCCCGTCGGCACTCATCACGAAACTTAAGGTTCCATTTTTTCCAGCACGGAAAGCGAAACCTGAATCGGGCCCCTGCATATCTTTTGTAACAATAGAGCCTTGCCAAGATTCTGCTTTCCACTGTGGCGTAAAAATCCAAGCTTCAATGGTGAATGTTGCTCCGATATTGAAGTCTGCACTATTACAAAGCACTAACTCATCGTCTGATCCATCAAACTGAATTCCATTGTTTTGGGCAAACATAAAGTTGGTGCTTGCTAGTAATAATAATATTTGTAGTATTCGTATCATCTCTTCAATTTTAATTGATTAAAATAATTAAATAAACAGCAATATTTAAAGTTGGTTATTTCTATTCGGTATCCCACCACATTCTTGAAGTAATGACATCGCCACCGTTGAGTCGAGCTACAGCTTCAGCATAATTGTCCGCGTTCGCAACTTGCTCCCCATTCGGGTAACGCAATCTTCGTGGAATTTCACCGTTAGATTCTCCATCCGAGAAGCCCGGTGTAATGTCAGGAAACCCTGATCGTCGATAATTGGCGTAAGCTTCGAAACCATCAAAAATCAAGGCAATCCATTTTTGGGTATTGATTAATTCTATGGCTTTACTTTCTTTGTATTCGACACCATTTTCGGTTAGGTAACTAAAAATTTTATTATCGGTAATTTCTTGCGCATTTGGGTATAAAGACAACTGTTTACACGCAGCAAAAACACCACTTTCGTAAGCCGCTTTTGCATCTCCGGTTACCCAATTTAAAACGATTGCTTCTGCCCGCAAAAATTCTACCTCTGCAAAACTCATGTAAATAGCAGGCGCATTATAAGCCACCATCACTTCCGTGCGAGGTTGAGCAAAAACAAAATCATTATTTCCAGGATCGATTCCGTTGGGGCGACCGATGTGATTTCCCGCGCCCACACTATTATCTACACTGCCATCATTTTTATACGTTTCCATGAAATTAAATTCGCGTGGATCATCGTTGTTAAGGATCAAGTTTACAAATTCATCGCTATAGCGAAATGCGTGTCCTGCTACCCCCAAATCCTGAAACACCTGTGACAAACCATTTGCATTTGATCCACTCGTTTCACTTCCTGTAAAATGAACATAAGCAATATCGTCATTGCTCGTCATCACACCATTTTCAATGGCTTCTTTTCCAATCTCTCTAGCCAAATCAGGGTTGACGTTTGAAATACGCATGGCTATTCTTAGCAATAGAGAATTTCCAAATTTTTTCCATTTGGTCACCGCTCCATTATATAAGATATCAGCACTTCCAACTGCCTCTTTAGTTTCGGATAAATCCTGTACGGCTTGTCTCAAGTCGGCAATAAAAGCATTATAGATATTTTGCTGTCGATCAAACTTAGGTTTTGGAAAAATGCCCCCTTGATTTGCTTCCGAATAAGGCACATCCCCATACATATCCGTTAAGCGTTGAAAAAAGAAGACCTTATAAATCTTCGCCATACTATTCAAGTTGGAACCTTCTTCCGTTTTCTCGATGATATCGAATATATCTTTTCCTACTCGTAAGTAGCTATTATTCCACCAAGAACTCAGCCAATCTTCGTTGGCCGTAATGTAACGATCTACTTGCCAATTTCCCGATAATTGTTGTGCCCATTGCGAGCAGTAAATTAAATTTCCACGCCACTGATCATCGCGTTCACTCGCCGCCCGATTCAGTACGTAGGAAAACTGCAATTTAGGATCGAGTGTGTTGGATTCGTTTGGATTCGTATTGATCGTTTCAAAATCTTTGGTACACGCAGTGAAACTGAGTAAACCAATCCAAAACAAACAAGTATATATTTTTTTCATTATTCTTTTTTTTGCCACGCTTCTTAAAATGATATTTTTTTATTTTAAAAAGTTGGTTTAAAATTTAACTTGTACGGTGAATCCATACGATCGAGTACTTGGCAAAGCAGCATATTCTAAGCCTGCATCAATTCCTGTAGCCGTATAAATTGCTTCTGGATCTAATCCAATTTCATCTAAGCCGTTGCTAATAAAAAATAAGTTTCTGCCCACTGCGGATACGGTAACTTGATCAATAAAATTAACCCTTTCAAAGAAGCTACGTCCGAAAGTATAAGATAAGGAAAGTTGTCTGAATTTGATATAAGAAGCATCATAAACATTATTCTCGGCGACGACGCTGAGTCGTTCGTAGTAATTATCTAGTCGTACTGCTTGTTGATTTGCCGTAACGCCATCTGGTCCGACGCCTTTGCTAACAATCATAAAGTCTGAATTTTCTCGTCCATCCAAAGAATTGACGTGCGTTCCAAATAAATAACCAAAACTACTCGTGGTAGATAAAATTTCTCCACCTTGTTTCGTATCAATTAAAAAAGAAAGACTAAAATTTTTATAAGAAAAAGTAGAGCTAAAACCACCGTACCAATCCGGATTAAAGTTGCCTAAAACTTCGCGTTCTTCGGCGATCTGAGGAAGACCATCAGCACCATGAATAATTTCTCCCGCTGCATTTCGATCATAAACATCGCCCCAAATATCACCAATGCTTCCGCCCCTTCGAGAAATTACATTCGCTGAAAAAGAACGATCTACACCATGATCCAACTGCGTAATGCCATCATTAAGCGCAATGACATTATTGGTATTTTTAGCAAAGTTAAAGCTGGCTTCCCAACTAAAATCTTTCGTCTGCCAAATCTTTCCCGTCACTAATAATTCTATCCCTTGATTTTCTACCTCGCCCGCGTTGATTAAAATACTCGCGTAACCTGTAGATGCCGGTAAAGGACTATCAAATATATGTCGGTCCGTCACTTGGCGGTAATAGGTAAAATCAATACCCAATCGATTGCGCAAGAAACGTAAGTCTGTTCCGATCTCGAAAGACCTAGTTCGAGAAGGCTTCAAAAAAGGATTAGGATAACGATCACCATTAATTTGTCCTTGCGTAACGGAACCCGTAGACGTACCTTTTGACGGCGCAAGAATTTCATAAACACCAACTTGTGAGTACGGATCAATTTGTGCCAAACCAGAAGTTCCCACGCCTAATCGCAACTTCGCGTAACTCACCCATTCTGGCATTTTAAAAGCATCCGAAGCGATGAAACTCAGCGAGCCCGATACGTACAAAATTGAATTTTCATCTTCTTCCAAATTTTGTGGATTCGTCAAAACGGAGAAATAATCATTTCGGACCGAAGCCTCTGCGTATAGATAATTTCTAAAAGAAACTGAAGATGTAGCAAAAAGCGCATTGACCCGCGAGTTAACGAATAGAACATCACCAACTTGTTGATTCGCCATGTTATTAATAGAAATGAATCCGGGGTTGATAAATTCTCTTCCGAGAATGCGAGATATTTTCAGCGATCGATTCGTTCTGACGGCGCCCAAAGTTAAATCCGCATCAAAATCTTTATTGAGTGTCCGATTTGCGTTGAGAATAAAATCATAATTGCGTTCCGTAATGGTATAATCATCAATTCCGATTAAGCCTAGCGGATCATATTGCGTCCCATCAATTTCTACACTAAAATAAGACTGCGTATTTTCTTCTGTACCTACTCTTCCTTGTGCAGACAGCCAAGGTAAGATTTGCCAACGCGCACTGAAGTAGCCTAAAAATTTCTTTTTGGTATCCGTGTTTACATTCTCTAAAGTCCCCCAATATGGCGCTTGCGTAAAAGGATTATCGGACCAATAAATTGGGTTGCCCGCTGCGTCTCGCGTTTTTTCAAAAACGGAATGTGGTAAATTCGCGGGACCAATCACAAAATACTTGGCTGGATTGGTAGGATAATCGGTCAGGTTGATTCTATTCTCGCTATCTTCTTGTACGAAATTAATTTTTCCATCAAAGGAAAGGGCGTCGGTGAGTTGAACCCTAGTATTGAGATTAACCGTATAGCGATCATAAGTTGTATTCGGAATAATTCCACTATTGCTTAAGGCTGAAAGTGACAACCTAGAACTGATCTTTTCATTTCCGCCCGTCATCGACAACGAGTTTGTCCACGTATTACCGCGTTGGTAATAAGAACGCGTATCCTCTTCTCCCACCGCGGAATAAGGCAACAATTCCCCATTAAAAATTGGCGTTAAGCTACCATCTAATCTACTTCCCCAAGACTCCCAATTATCGAAGGCTTCTGCCTGCGTCGTAGGCTTTTCGCCACCAGCACCTTGCCCATATTCTTGTTGGTGCTTAGGAATCAACATTACTTCTTCCGTGACGAAATTGGAACTATATTCGATACCAATTCCTTTGCGCTTTGTTCCTTTTTTAGTGGTAATAACGATAACTCCATTTCCCGCCCGAGAACCGTATAAAGCAGATGCCGAAGGGCCTTTCAAAACCGAAATATTTTCAATATCATCCGAATTGACTCCCGCGAGACCATCTCCAGAATCACGACCACCATATAAACCTGCACTGCCCACATTCGTATTATCCAAAGGAATACCATCGAGTACAATTAGTGGTCGATTTTCGCCTTGTAACTGCGATAGGCCTCGAATAACGATCCGTGTAGCCCCCGAAGGGCCATTGGAAGGTTTTGTAATATCTAATCCAGGAATTTTTCCGACGAGTTGGGTCGCGAAGTTAATTTCTTTCGCTTTGGTAAGTTCTTCTCCGTCAATTTCTCCGACGGAAAACCCGAGTGCTTTTTTCTCTTTTTCGATTCCAAAGGCGGTCACGACAACATCGTCTAATTGGTACGCATCGCCTGCCATTACTACGTCAATGGTCGGCCGACCATCGACTACTATTTCTTGATTTGCCATCCCGATATAGCTAAAAATTAGCGTAGCGTTTTCTCCGACGGAGATGCTATAATTTCCATTTTCGTCGGTTAAGGCACCATTTGCAGTTCCTTTTTCTAAAATGGTGGCACCGATAATACCGAGTTGATCTTCTTGACTAATCACAGTTCCACTCACGGTAAGTTGACCAATTGCTTGCGAAGCAGTTACCACAAAAAGTAGCAAAATGAAACTTCTAAAATAGCGTTGCTGATTTTTCATGGATAAATATATTAAAAAGCTTGCATTTTTATTCGACAAATATGAGACATTTCCTTGGTAAAAGGGGAAGAAATTGCTTGGTAGAAAAGTGTTGGTCGGGAGAGAAAAATTTGCCGGAAGGGGGAAAGTAAAACGCTGAAAGAAACATTTTCGGCGAAAGCCAAATCCGTTTATAGTGCAATTCAAGATTATATAAGCGCATAGCTATTACCCATTGCCCTATTCTACGCCTTAATTACAACAAAATTTCTACGTTAAAAATCATTTGAAAACAAAATATTTCCTGTACCTTAATCACTCATTAATTCGCTCAAAACTTGGATTTCTATGGACAAAAAGAAGAAGCTCGGCATTGCTGCTAAAAAGATATCGATCGGTCGCAAGAAAATTAGTTTTGATCTGCAGGCGATCTTTGGTGCTTTATTGAAAGGAGCGATCAAAATTGCTGTTAAGGACTACAATAATACTTTTAAGGAGTTAGCAAGTTTAGCTGGCGCCGTTAGCTTGAGTGAAGATACAAAAGACATTGCTTATCATCTCTTATTGGAAGTCTTAGTAAATACTGCTCATGATTTAGCCTCGGATAATACAATTTTGTTAGCCAGTACGGTGCGAGACCAAGTAAAGCCTTACGATGATCCAACGTACCAAGCTTTCCTTGACAATATTACGACTACCATCACGGAAGAAGATATCTTTATTGATGGCGAGTTATTTAAAAATCCTCGAATTTTCTTACGCGAAGAACTTCCCGTTTTCACCGAATATTTCATGCGATACCTTGAGTTAATGGGCATTTCCAAAGCCGAAGCGCAACTCGTCGCTAATCGTCTACCGAGTTATTTTGTCTTTGCCGTGCACGATTATGCTCGCTCGAATTATACGCAATACGCATTGCTGCAAAAGTATTTTGAAAATCCGGTACACGAGGCGGCAAGAAAAGAACTAGAATGGGAAGTCTATTATACTTACTTGGAACGGGAAGTAGATAAATCGGTTTTTGGAGAAGCTTTTGGCTTGCGACAAATCTATATTCCCCTGCGCGCCTATTTTGAGCCACGTAAAAAAGTGAATCCCCGAGAATTAAATCACGACCTTCAAGATAAAACAAACAGAAAACGAATCGTCGTAAATTTAGAAGCAAACTTAGATCAATGGCTCGACAATCAGAATGCCAGCGATGAAATTAAAATTATCAGTGGTGGTCCTGGTTCGGGAAAGTCTTCTTTCGCAAAAATGTGGGCCGCTAAAGTTGCTGCTACTAGAAAAACTCGACTGCTTTTTATTCCTCTACACCAGATCGACTACCGCAGCGATCTCAAAACGGCTATTCAAGAATACTTCATCAACGATAATGACTTAGCTTTCTCCTTCGATCCAATCGAACAAATCAAAGAGCATTTCTTGCTCATCTTTGATGGCTTGGATGAGTTAGTCATGCAAGGTAAAACGGCACAACAAACTGCCTTTGACTTTATTACCGAACTAAAACTACTTTGCAATCGTGCGAATAATGGAAACAAAAAGACTTTGAAAATCTTAATTGCAGGTAGACCCATTGCGGTACAAAATGCCGAAACTAGAATTCGAGGTGGACAAGAACAGCTTTTACAGTTGGTTCCTTATTTTATAAAAAAAGATCAACTAGACAACTATCAAGATGAAGAAAATCTACTACAAGAAGATCAACGTACTGCTTGGTGGGAGAAATTTCACCAGTTAAAAAAGATAGCAATATCAAAAGATAAAGGCATACCAACAGCACTCCGCAGAGAAAACCTAGATCCGATTACGACGGAGCCACTCCTTAATTATTTAGTAGCCTTAGCTTGGTTAGCCAATCCAAAAAGCTTTAACGAAGACACCAATCTTAACGAAATATACCAGCAACTGATCATACGCGTATACGACCGAGAATACGAACCCAGTTCAGAAAGACACCGAGTGATCGCCGCCGATCAGTACTTTCTAATTTTGGAGGAAATTGCAATTTGTGCTTGGCACGGTGGCGATGTACGGGTGACGACAATCAAAAAAATAGAAGAACATATTGCTGGTCGCGGTTCACAAAAATATTTAGAACAATATAAGGTTGCTGCACAGGGAGGCGTTTCCCGACTACTTACCGCTTTTTATTTTAAGAAATATGGACAAGAGAAAGCTACGGGGGAAGAATCGTTTGAATTTACACACAAAAGCTTTGGGGAATACTTGACTGCAAGAGCGATCGTAGAACTTGTGCAACTCACCCACCAACAAATCCAAAAGTTTACCACTAATCAAAATCACCGTACTCAGGAAGGTTGGGATCAAAATCGTGCCCTCAAGGAATGGTTATTAATCATGGGACCGACTAGTTTGGATGAAAATCTAATTCAATTTATCGGCGACGAGATTAGAGCTAGAGCAAAAAAAAGTACGGATTGTGCAAAAGCTTGGCAAACCACCTTTATTGGCTTGATTGAGAAAGCTATTTCGTCGGGTATGCCAGCGCTGGATCATCGACCTCCTCCACGAGAAGAACAAAGACAGATTCGTAATGCGCAGGAAGCCCTGATGATTATGACTAGTTTGTGTGCTGAAGTTTCGCAAGCGTTAAGTTCTATTGATTGGGGGCGATTAGGTTTTAGTCATTGGATGGGACAATTAAGTTCTTCTTTACATAATCGAGATGCTGTGTTCAAGTATTTATCTAAATTAAGTCTTGGGGAAGCAAATCTTGGGGAAGCAAATCTTGGGGGAGCAAATCTTTGGGAAGCAAATCTTTGGGAAGCAAATCTTG
>JBGCFY010000081.1:0-2892 GCA_045110315.1 Saprospiraceae bacterium | reverse complement strand
GAAACAAAGACGAGGGTCTTAACGGCTTATCAAGTCCTTACCCATTTGAACATGTAACTATTTCTGATATATGTATTGAGGGGTCTTAACGGCTTATCAATTCCTTACCCATTTGAACCCTTAGTTTTTGCAATTGTCTGTAATTCAGCGCTTTAAATCCAATTTTTATCCGAGTGGATTGCCCGAATCCTGCATTAGCTCTCCTATCGTTGTTTTTTTAATGTTTAAGATTGTTAAATTTATTACTTATGAAATCATATAAATATACTATTTTTTTCGCCTAATAAATAATTTATATCTAGCAACTTTTTGCCTATTATGATCATCTGTTGAAAGTTAGGGGGAGGCACTTAACAAAAGTTTTAATATTTGATTGCTTTGTTCTACAGAAATGCTTACCAAAGATAGGCGTTGGAGCATAACAGTACAAATCGGAAATTTTGTTATTTTTGGACTTTCATAAAACATACTTTTAAGAATCGCTGAATGACGAATGACGAATTAAAAAATCTCGAAAATCAATTGTGGGATGCTGCTAATAACTTTAGAGCGAATACGGACCTCAAGTCTAGCGAATACGCTACGCCTATTTTGGGCTTGATATTCTTGAAGTTTGCTGATAATAAGTATAAAGCACACGAAGCAGCGATCAAAAAGGAATATGAACATCGGAAAAAGACCTATCGAGGAGATTTGAAAGATGTTACGATTGAAAAGGTAGCTAATGAGATTTGTGGATTCTATATCCCAGACTTCGCTCGATACGATTACTTGGTAAATGCAAAAGGGGAAGGCGTAGAAATTATCAACGCGGAAGGGGAGAAAGAATTACTGAAGACAGCGGGTTTGATCAAACGAGCCATGAAAGGAATAGAGGCTTACCAAGATGAAAATTTTAAAAATGTCTTACCGCAAAGTGGCTACGACCGAATTGAAGAGAGTGATAAAAATGAGGACTCTGATATTTTGTCGGACTTGCTAGGTATTTTTAATGATATTCCTGACGATGCGGAAGGAGATGTATTTGGAAGAATCTATGAATATTTCTTGGGTAAATTCGCAATGGCGGAAGGACAAAAAGGAGGGCAGTTTTTTACGCCTACTTCGGTGGTAAAACTCATTGTCAATATTATTGAGCCTTATAAAGCTAATGCGAAAGTTTTTGACCCCGCTTGTGGTTCTGGCGGTATGTTTGTTCAGTCTGCCCACTTCATTGAACAAAACAAAAAAGGGAAAGTAAACGAAATAGTTGTACACGGACAAGAGAAAACGGGAGACACCGTTCGGTTAGCAAAGATGAACTTAATGGTCAATGGTTTGCGTGGTGATATTGTACAAGCCAATTCTTACGAAGAAAATCCATTTAATAGTTTTGGGGAATACGATTTCGTTATGGCGAATCCTCCTTTTAATGTAAAAGGGATTAAAGAAGGTACGGTAAAGGATGACGAACGATTCACCGCATACGGTTTACCGAAAACGAAGAGCAAGGATGATAAAATCTCCGATGGAAATTATTTATGGGTAAGTCTTTTCGCGACAGCCTTGAATGATGCTGGAAGGGCTGGGTTTGTCATGGCAAACTCTGCTTCGGATGCGAGAGGAGAAGAACTAGAAATTCGTAAACGAATCGTCAATACGGGAATGGTAGACGTAATGGTTTCCATGCCTTCCAATATGTTTTTGACGGTTACCTTGCCAGCTACACTTTGGTTTTTTGATAAAGGAAAAATCAATACGGATAGAAAAGATAAAATCTTATTCCTTGATGCGCGTAATATCTTCCGACAGATAGATCGTGCACATCGAGATTGGACGGAAGAACAGCAGCAGCAGTTGGCAACGATTGTCAGACTTTATCGGGGAGAAAATAATCGTTTGCTAGAATTGGTAGAAAGCTATTTCCAAAAAGCAAATAAAGCTATTGAACCTTCAAAAGTGGAAGGTGATAAGGTTTATGCTTTTATGAAAGCTGGAATGGAAAATTTAGAAAACTATCTTCAAAAAGTAGCGGACTCGCTGAGCCCAAAGCAACTCGAAAAGCAAACCGAATTTACTTTAAGCGAAAAGTTAGGAGCTTTTAAAGCTAATGTATTTACTCCTGAAACGGCATACGAAAAAGCAGTGAAAGGGTTCCAGAAAAAATATAGCAAGCAATTGGATGGTAAGGCGCAACAAGTTTCTTTGGAAGCATTGGCCGTATTGTCCTCACATCATCAAGCTTGGCAAACTTATCTTAATAATCAATTTAGAACTTTTCAAGAATTGCTAAAATGGGTGGAAAAAAACCTAAGAGTAAAGCATAATAAATCTTGGCATGAATTGGAGTTGAATACGGTAGCGCGAAATATCAATGAGACTTTGACTAGGTATACGAAGTCAAGTGGTACCTTGGTTTATTTTACGGAACAAGTGGAATGGTTGCAGTCGAAATTTCCGAAGGGGGAATATGAGGACGTGAAGGGGCTTTGTAAAATGGCGGATTTGTCGGAGGTGGAAGAACAAGGGTATTCTTTGAATGCGGGGAGGTATGTAGGGATAGTTGTAGAAGATGTATTTAAAACGGAAAAAGAATTTGAAGATGCGATATTAGGTTTAAATGAAAAACTACTAAACCTAAATAGTGAATCTAAGAAATTAGAAACCTTTATTAATTCAAATATCAACGAACTCTTTTTATGAAATGGGAATTAAAAACATTAGACGAGTTAGGGTTCGTCGGACGAGGTAAATCTAAGCATAGACCACGAGGAGATGAAAAACTTTACGGTGGTAATTATAAATTTATTCAAACAGGAGATATTGCTGGTTCAGAATTTTATATAACATCTTTTTCTAGAACTTACTCCGATTTTGGTCTTGCACAAAGTAAGCTCTGGAAAAAAGGAACTT
>JBGCFY010000080.1:0-16074 GCA_045110315.1 Saprospiraceae bacterium | reverse complement strand
CAAACCTTTTCTGGCGATGACGGGAGAAATTACTTTGAGAGGAAAAGTTTTGCCCGTTGGTGGAATCAAAGAAAAAATTCTGGCCGCAAAAAGAGCAGGAATGAAAGAAATTATTCTCTGTAAAGTGAACGAGAAGCACGTCAAAGAAATTAACGAAGCATACATCGAAGGCTTGAAATTTCACTTTGTAGATCAAATGAAAGAAGTGCTCGATATTGCGGTTGGTTCCTAAAAGAAATTTAACAATAAGAAATAAGAGAAGCTAATTTGCTAAACGTCTTTCAAATATCATTTTGGAAGACGTTTTTTATTGGACTTATTGGGGACTCCGTAAGCTTATTTTGTGAAGACAGTAATTCCTTCTGCGCTCCGCAACTAAAATATTTTAATGATCAAAACGCTCAACCTTTGTGTTAAAATCCTGTTAATTGAAGAGAAGACCCATCCATAATGAAAAGAAATGTCGTTTTTGATAGTATAAACATGGCGGAACCTGTTTGATTTTCAAACAAAATTGTCCAAATTTGTTGAAAAGCTATCCAAATTGGTATTATCATCAACGAGAGTGGCGATAAAATCAACTAGAAAAGCTAAGCATATCCTTAAATTTTTATGATTGAACTAGATCGTATAAATTTAAATTTGCTGGTCGTAATTAACTAATAGCGTGCTAAAAACGCTCTCAGAACGCGATCGAACTATTATTCATTACAAAAATCAACGGAAGTGAGGTACATAACTTTATTATGCTTATTGCTAACGAGCTGGCAAGGTTTCGCTCAAGGAACAGTAGACACCAACTTGGTACAATTCTCAGGGATGATCTTAGATGGTACCAACGAAAATTTGGAACCGATACCTTACGCCAACGTTTTTATTAAAAATCAAGCTCGGGGTACTTTTTCCGATTTTAAAGGCTTTTTTACCATTGTCGCGGAAAAAGGAGATGTTATTGAATTTTCTGCCGTAGGTTACCGAACCATAGAAGTTATCGTGCCGGACACTTTGCAAGACGATCGCTACTCCGTTGTACAATTGATGAGTAGAGATACTTTTACTTTACCTGAGTTAATTGTCTTCCCTTGGCCTAGTCGGGAACATTTTCGCCTAGAATTTTTGGCGATGGACGTTTCGCAAGAAATGCAGGATCGTGCCAATGCTAATATCGTAGAACGAGTAATGCGTCGACAAATGGCTGAAACCCCTTACGATGCCAATGAAAATGCAGATTATTATTTACGGCAGCAAGCTAAAAGTAATTACTACATTGGGCAAACTCCTCCGATGAATATTTTTAATCCACTTGCGTGGAAAAAATTCTTTGATGCCTGGAAATCGGGCGAGTACAAAAAGAAAAAAGATAAATTGAAGTAACTTCAACGGCTAATTCCTCACGCCGTTGAGCTGGTTGGGGACTTATCGCTCATTCCAAATCTAAAATAGCAGGTCGCTGCGAGATTTCGTGGTAACAAATAACTTCTTCACAGAAATAGTGAGAAACCATGCTTTTGCGGGTAGCATCGCTTTGAGTAATTGGACTCCCGCCGTGAATTAAATTGGCGTGCCACAGCAAAACATCTCCTTTATCAGCGTAGAAATACTGCTTTTCAAAATCTTCTGTTTCTAAAATAGCCTCAATTTTATCTTCGTAATTCTTATAACTATTTGCACCTAGTTGCCAAGTACTATGTCCAGACAGATAATCTTGACAACTGACAAAAGGCAAGCGATGACTTTTAGGATAATAAAAAAGAGGACCATTTCCCGCGTGTGTTTTTTCTAAAGCGGTCCAACTCGCAATGAGATATCCTTCCGGTTCGGTGGTCATGTGAATAGAATCTGAATGCGCTCGCTGCTCACTCCCCTCAATAAAATTGATCGTTTGAAAAGGCACTACTTTTTTACCCATCAGAAAATTTAGCAATTTGAGTAAGCGTGGATTTTTAAAGTATTGTTGATCAATTAGGGGAGAAAATCGAAAAGCATCCATGATTTTTTTCCCCGTGTAATTAAAATCTGTCTTCTTTTTTGTCAGTAAATTGTCAACTTCCGTAGCGAGCAAATCCATTTCTGCGGCGCTATAAAATCCCTTTAAGATGAGATAACCGTGCGTTACGAAATGTAGAATTTGAGCCTGAGTTTTTTCGTCAAAAGCCTTAAAATCAGGATGTTGTTGAACAGCAGCAAGTGCATTAGGGTGGTTGAGCCAAGGAATATCTTTACTTTTAGCAGTAAAATCTTGATGACCGATGGTACTAAAAATACTTTTTTGAATGCCGTGTTTTTTGTAAAGTTCCTTATTGTGTCGCAACTTTCTACGTTGTAATAAGTTGTTTAAATAGTAAACTAGTTTATAACTACGTAAAGAACCTTTATATTTTTTGAAAGTTTCCCTCAAAAATGTCATAAGCAATAGTGATTTGATTGAAGTTGGTTTAAAATTTAAAAACAATTTTTATCTTAAACCTGACAGAAAAAGGGCTGATGACCAGTTGTTTTTACCTTTCTAGTTTAGTAGTAAGAGCTAAGAACTACCAATAGTTTTTAAGATAACTTCATTTTAAACTCTCTTGAAAATTACTTGAGCGCTAAACTTCAGATAACTATTCTGTGCTAATTCGAAGTTGTCATCTTTGAAAGGCTTCTGAAAAAAATGCTAAAAAAAAGAAAAGCAGGGGCGAAGTGCCCGCACATATTCAAATAATTTTTAGCTTTGTAACTCAAAAATAGGAAGGATTATTTTAATTGTACTAAATACAAAGTCCAAAAAGTGAAAATTACAGAGTATTTCGAGAACGCCAAGGATAAAACCCTGATTTCATTTGAAGTATTGCCTCCATTAAAAGGAGGGAGTATGGAAGCTATTTTCAACACCTTAGATCCTTTGATGGAATTCAAACCTCCTTTTATTGATGTAACCTATCATCGAGAGGAGTTTATCTATAAAATGCGACCGAGTGGTTATTACGAAAAGACTGCAATTCGTAAGCGTCCGGGGACTGTTGGAATTTGTGCTTCAATTATGCACCGATATGGTGTAGATGCTGTACCACATTTGATTTGTGGTGGATTTACGAAAGAGGATACAGAAAATGTACTGATTGATCTTAACTTCCTAGATATCAAAAATGTTTTAGCCTTACGTGGAGACGCCCGTCAATTTGAGGGTAAATTTATCCCCGAAGCAGATGGACATCGCTACGCCTCCGAATTGGTCGATCAGATCAAAGGCATGAATGATGGGGAATATTTAGATAAGAATATTGTCAACGGAACCAAATCAGACTTTTGTATCGGTATTGCGGGATATCCCGAAAAGCATTTTGAAGCGCCGAGCATGGAACTGGATCTCAGTTACGTAAAAGCAAAGGTAGACGCAGGCGCTTCTTACATTGTGACACAGATGTTTTTTGATAATAAAAAATACTTCGAATACGTGAAAGCTTGCCGCGCGATTGGTATCAATGTACCGATTGTTCCAGGGTTGAAGCCTTTGACAAAGAAGTATCAATTAAACGCTATTCCACGAAGATTTTATATCAACTTTCCCGACGATTTAGTAAAAGAAGCGATTGTGGCTAAGAACTCCGAAGCCATCAGAGAAATAGGTATTGCTTGGTGTATCCAACAATCCAAAGAGTTGAAAGAACAAGGCGTACCTTGCTTACATTACTATACGATGGGAGATACGGAGACGATCCGAAAAATTGTCGAAGCGATTTATTAAGTATACTTTACGCTTAAACGCAACGAATTAATTTACATTCGGTCGTACGAATTTATACTACTGATGACGAAATTTGAATCATCAACTGGCTTGCTATGCGTTAGTTGATGATTTATTCGTAAATTCATATTGTAATTTCTGATCCTCTCACTTCCGTTTAACCAATAGAACAAAGTCTAATTTAAAATAGGCTTGCTAAATACTCACGCTATGCTTTCCTCCAAAAACTTTTGGTTCTTCTTTGCTTTTCTGTTTTTTCTCACACCGAGTTTTGCGCAAACTAGTTTGCAAGCACCGGATGATTTTTTACCACATGAGTTGGGAAGTCAATTTACGGCGCACCATTTACTAGTTGATTACTTTAAACACGTTGCTGCAAATAGTGAGCAGGTATTGTTAAAAGAATACGGTCGGACTAATGAATCGCGTCCTTTGTTGACTGCTTTTATTTCTTCTAAGAAAAATATGGCGAGACTAGAAATGATCCGAAAAGATAATCTGATCAGAGCTGGTTTGTTGGAAGGTAAGCGGAATTTGTCGGAAGACATTGCGATCGTTTGGATGAGTTATGGCGTGCATGGCAACGAGGCGGCAGCTTCGGAAAGTGCAATCGCTACGGTGTACGAACTGGTCAAAGCGAATAATCCTAAAGTCCAAAAGTGGTTAGAAAATACGGTTGTTGTTTTAGATCCTAGTATTAACCCTGATGGTTATGCTCGTTACACCCATTGGTATCGAGGCGTAAGTAATAAATTATCGAATCCGGCAACCACTGCCCGGGAACACAATGAGCCTTGGCCGGGCGGAAGAGTAAATCATTACCTTTTTGACCTCAATCGAGATTGGGCTTGGCAAACGCAGGTGGAAACGCAACAACGACTCGATGTATATCAACAATGGTTACCGCATATTCACGTAGATTTTCACGAGCAAGGTCATAATAATCCTTATTACTTTGCTCCTGCGGCACAACCCTTTCATGAATACATTACAGATTGGCAAGCTGCTTTCCAAACAGAAATTGGTAAGAATCACACGCGCTATTTTGATAAAAATGGTTGGTTGTATTTTACGAAAGAAGTTTTTGATTTATTCTATCCAAGTTACGGCGATACTTATCCGACCTTTAACGGAGCTATTGGAATGACTTACGAGCAAGGTGGACACAGCCGAGCGGGAAGAGCGATTCTGTTAGAAAATGGAGATACCTTGAGTTTAAATGATCGAATCCAGCATCATACCACGACGGGATTATCTACCGTAGAAATTTGTGCTCAAAATGCTACCCGCCTCACCAAAAGTTTTACAGACTATTTTGCTACAGCAAAAAATAATCCTCCAGGAAAATATAAAAGTTTTATCATCAAAGCCGGAAATTCCAAGGCGAAACTAAAAAATTTACTACAATTTTTGGATAAACATCGAATTAAGTACGGTCGGGTAAAAACTGGGACTAAAGCTAGTGCATATAGTTATAAAACGGGAAAAACGACTAGTATGCAAATCGCCACACAGGACCTTGTGATTAGTGCGCATCAGGCGAAAGGAATTTTAGCACAAGTGTTATTTGAGCCAGAACCCTTTTTAGTTGATTCTCTTACCTATGATATTACCGCTTGGGCTTTACCCCACGCTTACGGTTTGGATGCTTATGCATTGGATCGAAAATTAAGTCCTTCAGAACCTTTTCAATTACCGAGTTATCAAGGACTAGATCAAAGTGCTCAAGGACCTTACGCGTATTTGTTGCCGTGGACGGGCTTAACGGATGCGAAGTGTCTAGCCGCTTTATTGCAAAAAGATATTAAAGTTCGTTACGCGAGCAAAGCTTTTACTTTGGGTGGAGAGCAATTTTTGGCGGGAACATTGATTGCAAATCGAGCGGATAATCGTAAAAATAAAAACTTTGATCAAATTGTAAAAACGACGGCGGAAGCCCACGAAGTTGAATTGTCGTACGCACAGAGTGGTTATGTAGAAGCGGGAAATGATTTTGGTTCTAGTGCGATGCGTTTGATTCAACGCCCTCGGGTTTTGGCGTTGAGTGGCGAAGGAATTTCACCGAATGACTTTGGTCAGTTATGGCATTACTTTGAGACAGACTTGGAGTATCCTTTGACGATTGTCGGTCAAACGGATTTTTCTTCCGTTGATTTGAAAGACTTTAATTTATTGGTTTTGCCGCATGGCTATTATTCTGAATTGTCAAGTTCTGCCATGAGCAAAATAAAAGATTGGACGAGAAGTGGTGGTCGCGTTATTGCAATGGTCAATGCGCTATCGTTGTTTAGCGATAAAGATGAATTTGATTTAAAGAAAAAAACGAATACTAGTAGTCGCGAAGATGCGATTATGGAAGCGCATGTCCACTACGGTGATCGAGAGCGAAAAAGTATTAGTCGTCAAATGCCAGGTGCTGTTTTTCAAACGAAATTTGATCCTACGCATCCGCTGGCGTTTGGAATCACGGATCATTACTATTCTCTCAAGACGAGCAGTCGACGTTACGCAAAAATGGAAAAAGCTTGGAACGTTGTAACCGTCGGTAAAAACCCAATTATTCACGGATTTGTGGGTTCCATTATTAAGCCTGAGATGAAGAATACCTTGGTTTACGGGGTAGAAGAAATGGGGCGCGGTAGTATTTGCTATATGGTTGACAATCCTCTATTCAGAGGTTTTTGGTATCAAGGTAAACTACTCTTTAGCAATGCTGTTTTCTTTGTAGGACAATAATAAGTTTGTCATTATTTTGGGAAAATATTTTAATACAGCTTTTGTGAAAATTTTTCGAGTGAAGTATTTTCTTCTGTAAATTAGTGAGGTAACAATGATGTTTCCTTCGATTTTCTAGCTTACACTTTTATTCAGCGTAGCTGGTGCGAAGCTGAAACAATGTAATCCGTAGCGTGTAGGAATGTTACCAAGTGTCCATTTCAAGTCGTTTAATCTTTTCCCAATAATTGCTGAATTAGTGGATAAGTAATAGTTTTATGTTTGGTAGGCTTTGTTCTAGTGATTCTAGTAACCAGAATAAAGTTTTTCCTTTAAACATCATTGTAAACTAACTTCAAAAGAAGATCAGAGTGTAATCAATTTGATTAGCCAATTATTGAATTGAGGATTACGTCATACTTTTATTCAAAAAGTATAAAGATCATTTATCGCTTTATTTTTTAATAAAACTTCATAATGAAAAAACCTGCTAGCCTAGTCCTCGTTTTTTGCCTTTTCTTTTCCTTGGCAAAAGCACAACATTTCGATTCAAATACTTTGTCTACGATTGAAAAGGTGGTATTGACAGAACAAGACAATGATCAACTATTTCAAGAAGAAATGAGTAAGCGTCGTCCGAGTAGAGCACCTCACTTCGCGGTACCGATTCCAGTGCAAGTCAATCCGTACCAAATGGGGACTTGGAAAAACCTAGCCAATGGAAATGCAGTTTGGCAACTTCGGATTCAATCAAAAGCAGCGAAATCACTTAACTTTGGATTCACTGGATTTCAAATGCCAAGAGGGGCTTCTTTCGTAATTTATACGACGAACGAACAAAACAAAATTGGTCCTTTTTTACCTGCGGATAATGAATCGCATAATGAACTGTGGACACCGATCATTGAAGCAGCGGACGTAATTTTAGAAATTACCGTCCCTATTGCAGAGAAAAATAACGTGGTACTAAATTTAGCTACAGTGAACCACGCTTTTATTGGTTTTGGTGAATTAGCCGCTTTATCAGGATCTTGCAATCTTGACGTAGTCTGTGACGCAGCGGATGGCTGGGGCGTAGTGGATGATTATCGAGATATTATTCGATCCGTTGGAATGTACACCTTAAACGGAATTCAGACTTGTACTGGATTTTTAATTACCAACCAAAGAACAGATTGTACTCCTTACTTTTTGACTGCGAATCATTGTGGGATTAATACGGGTAATGACCAAACGATGGTTGTCTACTGGAATTATGAAAATTCTACTTGCCGACAGCCAAACACACCCGCTAGCGGTGCCAACGGAAATGGAAATTTCAATACCTTCAATATGGGGGCAACGAGAAGAGCGAATGCAAGTGCTTCTGATTTTTGTTTGGTGGAATTAGAAGAACCGGTGAATGAAGATGCAAATGCTTTCATGGCAGGATTTAATGCAACCGATGTCATTCCTAATTTAGCGATCGGCATTCATCATCCAGGGACGGAAGAAAAGCGGATTAGTTTTGAAAATGATCCACTTTCTCCAGACGGAAGTTATCTACGCGTTAATGATTGGGATATTGGAACAACGGAAGGAGGTTCGTCCGGGTCTCCGATTTTTGATGAAAATAAAAGAGCCGTAGGACAACTATTTGGAGGTGGAGCGGCTTGTGGAAATGACCTTAGTGATATTTATGGCTGGTTGAATGCTTCTTGGGATGGCGGTAGTCCTGCTGTTCGTTTAAAAGACTGGTTAGATCCTGATGATACGGGAACGTTAATTATGGATGGAACAGATGTGCTTGGTTGTGGTTTTTCTATTGCCATTGAAGATGGAGAAAGAACGATTTGTCCGGGAGAGGAAGTGAGTTTCGAACTAGTTGTTAGTGAAAATTTTACAGCTGATGTAAACTTGAGCTTGATCGGATTACCGATGAATGTGGTGCAAAACTTTAGTGTCAATCCAGTTGCTCCGGGAGATACAACTATCTTGACGATTAGCAACACGATGGGACTTTCTGTCGGTGAAATTTCGTTGTCTGTATTGGGGTCGGATAACGTGGAAAGTTCTAATACGGCGCTTTCTATCGTGGTCATTAATACTCCGGCTGCAACTACGCTAACGACGCCAATGGATGGGGAAACTGAGGTTAATTTGAATGCCTTAATTGCTTGGGACGAAGTAGCGATGGCTAGTGAATACTTATTTGAATTATCGAAAGATATTAGTTTTACGGATATTGAACAATCTACCAGCTTGTCCAATACTGGAATTACGGTAACGAGTTTAGCTTTTGGGACGGATTATTTTTGGCGAGTAACCGCTAGTAATGCTTGCGGAGTTTCCGTATCGGCAACTGCTACCTTTACAACTTTACTTAACCTAACGATTTCTTCAACGCCTAGTTCGGCTTCTGTTTGTGATTCAGAAATAGGTGCTTTTACTTTGATGCTTGGGACCAATTTCGCAGAGACTGGGGTTAATTTATCGGCAGAAAATTTACCGATGGGAGCGACGGCTACTTTTGAGCCTAATCCTGCGTTGCCCGGTTCAACCGTTGAGGTTAGTATTGGAAATTTGAATGGTGTTACTCCAATGACTTACTTAGTGAAAGTAATTGCGGACGATGGTACAAATAGCAGTTTTAGAAACTTAGGGTTGATTATAAAACCAAATCCTACTGCCGCTCCTGCGCTTACTACACCTACTGATGGAGAGACAAACGTGTCCGTAACGCCAAGCTTGAGTTGGAACAGTACTGGTCAAACCAATAATTATTTAGTGGAGGTAGCTGATAATGAGACGATGGTAAATCCATTGATTAGTCAAGAAGTTAATGGCACTGGTCTTACCGTTCCTAATGCCAACGAGTTGGGAGGAGAGGACGAGTATTTTTGGAGGGTAACGGCACAAAACGAATGTGGTGGCATGGCGTCTCCCGTTTATCGTTTTACGACAGAATTCACCGAGTCGATTAATTACCTTGGTCGTTTAGCTTTTGAATTGTTACCGAATCCTACGAGTGGACAGTTTCAAATTAACTTTGGGCAAGCTTTATCGGAAGCTTTACAAGTTGAGATTTTTGCCGTTAATGGCCAACGAATGCAAACGGTACAATTTGCGAATGGGAGTCGAGTTGTAGACCTTGATATTAGTAATTATGCACAGGGAGTTTATTTGGTGAGATTGATTTATGGAAATGAAGTATTTACAGAAAGAATCATCTTAAGCAACGCTCGGAATTAAGAAGCTAGCTGAGGCAACTGTCTTTTTTATAAATGGAATATTAGGTTTCTTTTTATAAATTTAAATTCTCAAGCTCGCTTTGGTAAAAAGATCAGTAAGGTACCATGCCCTACTGATCTTTTTCATTTTGGTATTCAAGTTCTGTTGTAGTGTTTTTAGTAGAACAACTTCGTTGTTCTTTTCATTGCCAGAGAATAAATTGACGATTTAGTTAATTTCTTAGGTGATATTCTGCCAATATTAGTACTTTTGAGCATTCATAATAGGAACGGATTGAAAGGCTTGTAATCTGGTTTTATCCCAAAAGCGTTAACAATCTTCTCCGTGTACTCGTTTGATAAAACGAATAGTAGCCCGTGCTTTTAAGATTAAAAAGATATATTAAAAGTCTTCGACAATTTAGAGTAGTTCATCGACTACTTGGAATCAGCCTTGCCCTGTTACTAGTGATCAGCGCCGTTACGGGGGTGCTATTGGCGCTAAAAAAAGACATTGCGATCATTCAACCAAAGACGCAAAAAGGAAAGAACTTCGATCTGAAAACGTGGAAATCAATCGAGGATATTGCTGAAATTGCAACAACGGCACTCTACGCAGCGGAACCGATGCAAGTGGGTAATCCAATCAGTCGTTTAGATGTTCGACCGAGTAAAGCGGTCGTTAAAGTGCTATTTGATCGCGGTTATTGGGAGGTACAAGTAGACCCTGCTACGGGAGAAGTTAAATCTATCGCTAAGCGCCATTCAGATTGGATTGAATCTTTACATGATGGTTCCATTGTGAATGATCTATTTAAATTAGTTTCCATGAATTTTTTGGGCATTGGCTTACTCGTGCTAATTGTCACCGGGCTTTGGCTTTGGTATGGTCCTAAACGGATACGAAAAATCAAACAGGACTTACAGAGCAACACCCTCGAAAAAAGAAAAAACACTTAAGTTTTTCATTCAAAAGAAAACAGGGTGAAATTTAACTTTCCCTAAAGTATTAATTTCTAAAGCAGGTGCTGGAATTTTAATAATATTGATTGCACTAAAAAGTGTTTTGAGAAAACGATTCTTAGTTTTTATTCTCGTAAGATCAATATCTAAGGATAAATAAAATTGCCGATAACGTGGATATAAATCTGAATCCAGAATGTAGCTCGCACCATCTTCTTCCCAACGATTTTCAAAACCACCATACATGTTTTCTGCTCCGTAGCCAACCGCAAGGTTTAGCCATTTTGGAAACTTACTTTCTTTATTATTGAGAAAAGCGTGTACGTTGACGGAAGCCCACAAGGTCTGGGCATTATAGTCTTTGAGGAAACTTGCAGCGGCACCACCACCGTAAAGACTATTGGCTCTTTGGCGCAGCGTAGTAACGCTATTGCCATCGACAGAAATAATCGGATCATCAGGATAGGGCGAGTGATAAGAGGATACTTTAAAAATGATGCGTTGTTCTTGCCAAAGCATTTCTTGTCCTACAAAAGCTAGTGCTCCTGCCGTATTAAAAGTTATATCAGGAATCGAGAATCCCCATTTTTCGGAAAAACCATCCATCACTTCGATGGTTGCTTGAAACAGGCTTGCCATACCTACGGCGGTCCACATGGCTTTTCTACGCTCTAGACCTACCCATCGTGCACCACCAAAAATCCAATTGCTCTCCATGTAAGTGGTGAAAAAATGCCCCGCTTTATCCATGTCTTGCCATTCTCCCCAATCGTTGAATAATTGGAAGGAGCTACGTGGAAAATCAGCATACCAAATCTCATTCAGCCCAATTACAGCACCCGTATACAAAGTAGCTCCGGTACCCAAACTTATCCAAAATCGCTTAGGGTGGAAACTTGGGGCGGGTTCAAAAAAACTTAATTGCTCAACTTCTTGCGCTATACTACCACGACCAATAAAGAGAAAAACAAGGAAGAGTAAGCTTTTGAATCTAAAGAATTGCATAAAGATTTGATGTGATTGCGGCAAATTTATTATAAATTTAGGAATCTACCGATAGAAGTTGCTTAAAATTAGAGATTAATATCTATCAGCAGCAGCGCATTAAAATTGGGTACTACTAGTTTAGCATTACTGTAGCTAGAAACTGCATAAATGTGAGACAAGGTTTTGCAGTTGTTGCCTTTGCGTTTAAAAACGGCGGTAAAAATTTATAAAAAGAATACTACGTGCTTAAAAAACGAAATCCACTATGAGTGAGCAGAAACAAGTTCGTTGGTTGTACGAAGAATTGCCCGACTTAATAAAGAACGGGGTAATTACGGAAGAAGTTGCTCATCGATTGAAAGAATTTTACGGACCCATTGAGGAAAAATCCAAGTATAATTTAGCTTTAATTATCGTGGGGTTACTTGGTACGTTACTGATTAGTGGTGGGATTATTTTGATTTTTGCTTACAATTGGGAATACCTATCTCGTCCTTGGCGTACTTTCTTTAGTTACTTACCTTTGCTCATTGCACAGCTTGTCTATGGCTACGTTTTCTTTAAGAAAAAATCTTCCACGGCTTGGGTAGAAGCATCCGCTAGTTTTTTGATGTTGATGTTAGCCTCGACGATGGCACTGATTAGCCAGACTTATCATATTGGAGGAACGATGCAAGATTTTTTATTTACCTGGATGGCGTTGAGTATTCCATTACTATATTTGTTGCCTTCTAAGATGGTTGGTCTAATTTATTTGGCAGGCATTACATCTTTTGCCGTAGAGTCGAGAGCAGACGGATATTGGTATTGGGGATTCTTATTGGTGGCTTTACCTTATTTGTACCAAGAAGTGTGGCTTAAACGATCAAGTAATGGAAGTTTGTGGGTGACTTGGATGTTGGGCGGTAGTTTTTTCCTTGCCTACTGGGGAATTGTGGATATAGAACTGGCATTGTTTGGTGTTTTTGGGAATGCTTTAATTTTAAGCATTTACTACCTATTGGGGAATCAATATTACCATCAATCGAAAAATTTGTTGCAGTCTCCATTGCAGAATATTGCGGTCATTGGAGCGCTGATTTTAGCGCTGATTTTAACTTACGATTGGCCTAGAAACTATCATTTTTGGGAACGTATGTTTGATGGTCTTAACGGCAACTATCGTGGAATATTAAATTTACTTGTTTTAATTGGCTTAACGCTCGGCTATCTCAGTCTACTTTATTTTAATCGACAGCAAATTCGCCGCTTGAATGGATTATTGGTCTTTTTTCCAGTGATTTTATTGGCGGGATTAGTGCTCAATTCAGTCGGTGCCGAGTTTTGGGCGCGTGTCTTGGCGAATATCTACTTGTTTTTATTTGGTCTTTATTATTTAAAAGAAGGTTTACAATCGCGAAGTATGACTTTAGTTAACCAAGGTATTGGAATTATAGGTATCTTGATTGTAATTCGATTTTTTGATAGCGACTTACCATTGATGTTAAAAGGGATCGTATTTGTACTCTTAGGCTTAGGTTTCTTGGTTGTAAATTTTTTCTTAGCCAAAAAATTGAAAGCCTAAAAATGTGAAAGAATGCTTTCGGACTTTTTTTAGTCTTAAAAAAAACTTTATTCGTAGAAAACCGCGAACAAATTGAGCAAATTTAGTGTATTATAAGCAGAATAAATGGAATATATGTATTCCGCTCCTTTTGAAGTTGGTTTAAAATAATTTCAATTTCATATAAACATTTTCAATAAAAAATAAAATTAGAAACGATGAATCAAAATAAATTAGTCACGTTTGCCATCCTAGCATTTATTGCTTTTATCGTGGTAGTTTCCCTTTCCAATAGCCTGTTTCTGACGATTCAGTCTGGAGAAAAAGGCGTACTATTCGAACGATTCGGTGGTGGATTGGACAAAGAAACGGTCTACGGACAAGGATTTCACGTAATTGCACCTTGGAACACGATGATTGTTTACGATGTAAGAACAAAAGAGGCTTTTGAAAAAATGTCTGTCTTGTCTAAAAATGGTTTAACAATCGACGTAGAATTATCTTATCGGTATTCTCCAAAGATGGAAAAGATTGGTCATTTGCATGATCAAATTGGTAAAGAATATTTGGAGCGAATCATTAAGCCTGAGATTCGATCGGCAACGAGAGAGGTCATTGGTAAGTATTTGCCGGAAGAGCTTTACTCTACGAAAAGGGAAGCAATTCAGGAAGAAATTGAAACTCGTACCAAGAAAAGTATTGATAAAAAATTCTTGGTTTTAGATGCGGTATTGATCAGAGAAGTAGCTTTGCCAACAACGTTGAAAGCAGCGATCGAGAAGAAATTAGAGGAAGAGCAATTGGCTTTTCAGTTTGAATTCCGTTTGAATAAAGAGCGTAAAGAATCGGAACGTAAAATTATTGAAGCAGAAGCCAAAGCAGAATCAAACCGAATCTTGAATGCGAGTTTGACCGATAAAATTCTACAAGATAAAGGGATTGAAGCTACGTTAGAATTAGCAAATTCTCCGAATACTAAAGTTATTATTGTCGGATCAGGAGACAATGGATTGCCGCTGATTTTAGGAAACTAGGATCGCTTATTTCCCTCTGACAGAATCCCATTGGTCGCTCGCTTGACGATGCCAATGGGATTTTTTTATATTTAACTCGCTGGTTTTATTTTAATAGAAAAGCTACTTTGCTAACGTTGGAAGTTGGTAATGTTCAACGTATTTGCTATTTGCGTTTGGTAAATTAATAGCAAGACTTTGTAACATACTTGCTAAGCTAGAGAGTTCATTAGAAGAATAGAAGTGATCGTAAGACAGGGTATTTTTTGATCGCAGTAAATTTTTCTGTTTTAATATTTTATGGGTTTGACGAGCAACGGCTGGAGCAGGATTGATGATCGTTGCTTTCCCTTGGACAATAGATTCGATAATTGGCGTCAAAAAAGGGTAGTGCGTGCATCCCAAAACAATATGGTCAACTCCTTTTTCTAACATTGGATCAATATATCGGCGGAGCAAGTCTTCCGTTCTCTTTTCGTGAATTGCATTTGCTTCCACCAAAGCAACCAAACCATCTCCGTACTGAACGACCACCTCTAAATGATCGGCAAACTTTTTTGAAGTTGTTTTAAATAATTCGCCGTTAATCGTACCCCGCGTTGCCAAAATTCCAATTTTACCCGTTTCAGAACGAATGGCGGCAGGTTTGATCGCGGGTTCAATTCCGATGAAAGGAACATCGTATTTGGTACGTAGAAATTTGATGGCAGCAGAAGTCGCGGTGTTGCAGGCAACGACAATTAATTTGCAGTTTTGCTGAAGCAAAAAATTAGTAATCTCATCTGAGAATCGCTGGATTGTATTTTTTCGTTTAGGTCCGTAAGGACAACGCGCACGATCCGCAAAGTAAATGAAAGACTCGTGTGGAAGGAGCAGCTTGAGCTCTTTCCAAACGGTAAGACCGCCAAGGCCAGAGTCAAAAATACCGATCGCTTGTTCCTTCATAAATGATTGTCGTCTAATCAACTGCAAAGTAAAGAAAATAAAATATTGATCAAAATAATGAGGAAAGCTTGTTGGTCAATGATCTTGCATCTATTTCCAGTAAAAAAAAATCCGTGACTAGTTTAAGTTAGTCACGGATTTTTTTTAACAAGTTTATAGCGCTAAGGTCTTGATCGTTTTTTTAAGATTACAGGCAGCTGATTTCTTAAAAATTCTTACTCTTTGATGTACTGAATGGCTCGATCTAATACTTCATCTTTACCCGCTTGAATCCCTTTGATCGTTGGTTCACAAGGAATATCAGGAATAATCCCTACCCGTTGTGTTGGGGTGCCATCCGGATAAAAAACGCCGATACCACTGATCATCGTTCGCAGATTACCAGGAAGTAATAGCTTAGAAACATTCCCATCTGCACCCGCAGTTGTGCTACCGATCACTTTTGCTCGTGGTGCGGTGCGCAAGGCCATTGTGGTATATTCTGCTTGACTTTGTGATATCTCATTGATCAAAATCGCTACTTTCCCTTTGTAGTAATCTGGATTTTTTTCACCGACGGCGATGGACTTTGTCCAAGTGAAAGCGCCAGGATTAGCTACTTGCCCGCCAGTAAATTTCACAAAATCTTTAGGGCTTGGTAGTAAGTATTTTGTCATGCTAAAAACAACAAATTCGGAAGGATAATTTCTGATGTCAATGACAATACCTTTTGTATCTTTAAATAATTCCATCATGTCAGGAATTTCGTTGCCTTTAATTCTTCCTAAGAAAACGTAGCCAATATCAGGTTGGATCAAACGGTAACTTTTATCCATTTCTTTTCCAGTGTAGTCTTGATAAAGATTTAATTCTTTAGCAGGGTAGCATTTTAAGACTTTTGTAAATGTTTCTGTACCTCGTTTGACTTCAACGTTAAGGTTGGCTTCGTTGCTGCGGAGTAAATTTTTTGCGATGTCTCGTAATTGAGTAGGG
>JBGCFY010000079.1:0-22916 GCA_045110315.1 Saprospiraceae bacterium | reverse complement strand
TATAATTTTTATATGATTGCCAAAAAAGGAGGTAAGTATGGTTTGATCAATGAAAAAAATAAAGTCTTACTTCCATTTGAATACGAGTCGATACAATATCTATTTTTTGGAAAAAAGAAACGCTACCGCCAAGAATACATTACCGTCAAGAAAGGAGGTAAATATGGTTTGATAGATAGAGATCTTAAGGAAATATTTCCTATTCAATACGATAAAATACAAGTTGAGAGAGGAGAAATTATTCAAGCGTATGAGGCTGACAAAGTGGTTGAGCAATTTGATTTGAAGACGCAGCAAACGAAGTAAGGATAAATCATAAAATTGGAGCAACTCAAATGGTGCGTTAAAATAATTAGCTCACCGTCAAAAATCGTTATCAAAAAAAATCAACCATGAATACATATACTTCCCCATTTTTCGGAGAGATCAATTTAGATAAAGTCAAAGAAGATTATGATGCCGAATTCCAATATGACAATCGAACCCTTGCAATAGATATCAATTTCGAAAACAAAGGAGGAGCCATAAAAGATCGACTCACTGAAATTGATGCGTTTCTAAAAAATCTAGCAAAATACGAAACAGAAATAAGCGCTTTCATTAATTTAGATTTTAAAAACGAAGGCGTCACAAAAGAATACATCAAACACCATGCGGAAGAATTGGACGCAGCGGAATTAGATGCCTTAGTCGATCGAGGAAATAAGGAACTGTCGATCGAAGAACAGTTGCTATCAAAACTGTATATTCATAGCGTTGGATTTTATCCCGACAACAATTTTTCTGCCATCTTGGATTGCCGCATCAACCATAAGGTTTCTGATGAAATATTAGTCGTCGTCATTGAAAATGATAGCAGTTATGATATAACTTGGGAGCGTTAATAATAGCAATTATTTCAAAATCTGAAATCTTGGTAAAAACTAGAATAGCACGTTGACAGCTACAAAAAAGTTGTTTCAAAATATTAGATAAACAACTAAAAAATTGATGAATACCTATTTTTTAATCGCCGGAATCTTGTGTTTTATCTTGGGACTCATTCATTCCATACTTGGTGAAATATTAATTTTCAATAGTAAAAGAAATAAAGGCAGCATCGTTCCTTCGAAGCATAATCCAGCATTGCGAACAAAACATTTGCGCATCATTTGGGCAACGTGGCATTTGGCTTCCATTTTTGGTTGGTGCATTGGAATAATTCTGCTGAAAATTTCTTTATCCCAAAATGAATTGAATGCCGATTTTATAGCGATGATTGTTAAAACAATGACTTATACAATGTTTCTAGGTTCGTTTTTCGTTTTAATTGGTACAAAAGGAAAACATCCCGGTTGGATTGTCCTTTTACTAATTGGAATTTTATTACTAATTGGAAGTAACTGATAATTTGAAAACCACACTCCTATTCAAGCTTTTATTCGTCCTTAGTTTTTCTTTAAAGGGACAAACGCCCCTAGATTGTAGTGCCGTCCTCGAACCCATAATCTACTTCGAGGACGAAGAACTTTATGAAGCACAACAAGAGATAATCGATCAATTTAGCAGTTGTTATCTGGATACCATTGATATAAAAATCTTTTGGGATGGTGCAGTCTTAGGTGTGTTTTTGGTAGCTTTACAAAAAAGAGAAGAGGATTGTAATTTTAATAACTTGCTCGAACTCTTTAAGGATTTTAAAGTAACGCCAGCTTATCGAAAAAGAAGGGCGCATTATTTAAAAAATCAAATAAAATTGGATTAAGTAGTTCGCAGAATTAAATCAACTAATAACTTGAAAGCCTTTTAAGCTTCTACTTCGTTAAAAAGCCTCGCCAATGCTCCGGCATTGTCTGTGTTTTTGCCTCGTTTAAGCTCAAAATTCTTTTCAACTTATTGTAAACTCAATTTCTGCGAACTACTTAAGTACCAAGACAAAATTATTTTACCATTAAATAACGATAAAATGGCAGCAGGTGGAAATTGGAAAGAAATGTTTCACGCCTCCGAATCGGGAGATGCAGAACTGGTACGATATCACTTAAAAATGGGCGTTGATCCCAATTATCAACATCCTGAATATATGACGGGCGCACTCCTCGAAAGTGTTCGAAAAGGAAATATAGCCGCAGCAGAAGTATTATTAGAGAATGGCGCAAACCCAAGTATCATCAGAGATTTTGGAACCGAAACGCCCATGTCAATTGCTAAGGAAAATGGAAATAAAACGGCCATGTATTTGCTTAATGCTTACCTGCCCGAAGAAAGTAAAAATCATGACCTTGGTCCTCAACGTAAAGTATTAATCACGGGCGGTAATCGAGGAATCGGAAAAGCCATTGCAGAAAATTTATTACTTGCAGGACAAAAAGTAGTAATCACATCGAGAAGTGAAACCGAAGGAAAGCGCATCGTTGAAGCCTTGAAACAAGCAACTAAAAATCCATACCTTAGTTTTGTACACGGCGATTTATCTGATCTAAAAAGTTGCTATCGCCTCATTGAAAAAATAAAAACGAAACATCCTGATCTGAATACTTTAGTCAATAATGCTGGTATTTGGAGAATGGAAAGAAAAATAAATGACGACGGTTTCGAGGAAAGTTTCATGGTTAATTACCTTGCTCCTTATGTATTATCAAAAGGCCTATTGCCTACGCTAAAAGAAAATAAACCCGCACGCATCATCAATGTAAACTCAGGGCTTTACGCTAAAGGAAAATTAAATCTTGAAAAAACACCTTACGGCTTAGATTTCGGTAAGATAAAAACCTATGCTACTTCCAAATTGTGCAATGTGATGTTTACCATTGATTTCGCCAAGGAAATTGAAGGAACCGGCGTCACCATCAATGCCTTGCACCCTGGCGTCATTAATACTGGTTTGGGCGATTCTCCTAAGTTCATCAGTAAATTGGTAAAAATAGTCAAGCGATTTTGGAAATCTCCTGCGCAAGGTGCCGAGGCACCAAGTTGGTTGACGATCGATGAAAAACTAAATGGAATAAATGGCAAATACTTCCAAGAAAAAGTTCAAGTGGAATATATCGAGGAAGTAAAAAAAGTTGAGCTGAGAAAGCAGTTGCAAACTAAAACGGAAGAAATAATTGCCAAAAGTAAGCATGATGTTTGAAATAGAAATAGAGCACACTGGGAAACTAAATAAAAGAGAAAAAGAAGATCGCTTTGCCACAGATGCGATTGAAACAATTTATAACTTCCCAGAAGACAAAGTAATTTTCAAGTGGGCCGAACTTGAATTTATAGCATTCCTAGCGGGAGATATCAGCGATAGTTGGTTCGATATTCTTGGATTAATGCGAAACCTAGAAAGGGAACCGGAGCATTTTCATATGCAATTCCCTTCACAAACTTTTTGGCACCATTGGGAATTTAAAGCAACTGAAAAAGCGTACTGGGAAATCGAAGCGGATTGGAGTTTGGACGAACTAAAAAAGATTACCGTAGCAAAAGCTGTTTTCAAAAAGGAGTTTCAGAAATTGATTGATCGGGTGGAAACGGATTTGCAAAAACAGAATTATATACTCTCTACCTTTAGAGAATACGCAAAGTAGTAGCAGTAGCCAAGTAAATAACTCCACTTAAAAATTAAACCCGCATATTACACGGAGTTGCTTTGTAGCTTGCATGGAGAAACTAATTTGAAGCAAAGAAAAATACCGGAAAAAACAAATGGATTCACTAACACAAGGATTATTGGGCGCAGCAACTTTTGCTGTTGTTAAAGATAAAGAAATTGGAAAGAAGTCTTTATTGATTGGCGCTATTGCGGGAACAATTCCAGATTTAGACGTTTTTCTTGCTCCGTTTTTTAATAATGTAGAATTTCTAACGGTGCATAGAAGTGTATCCCATTCCATCATTTTAGCTATATTATTAAGTTTACTGTTAGGCGCTATTTTTCATCGCATTTACAAAAAGAAACAAAGTCAATCGAAATGGATGTTCGCATTTTTTTTGGCCATTATGACACACTCCATTTTAGATTGGTGTACTACCTATGGCACCAAACTATTTAGTCCCTTCAGCAGTCATTTATTTTCGACTAATAACATCCATGTATTCGAACCTATTTACACTTTAATTTTACTCACCGGGGTAATTATACTTTCCGTTAAAAATCAACCAAAAATTGGAAGACAAAAGATCATAAATCTAACCTTATTACTTTCAACTTTATATTTGACTTGGACTTTTATTTCAAAAGGAATTGCCAATAATCACTTTGTCAACGAATTGGAAAAACAACATATCGAATACGAAAAATTAATCGTTTCCCCTACTCCGCTCAATACCATTTTGTGGCATGGAATTGTAAAAACTTCAAATGGTTATTATTTTGGAACTTACAGCCTGTTTGATAAAAGAGAAAACATCGAATTCCAATTTGAAGCAAGTGCAAATATGTTAATTGAAAAAGTGAATAAAAATAGATTGGTAAAATATTACCTTGAGTATACCCAAGATTTCCCATTGATTAGAGCGGACGAAAATGGAAATATTAAGATATTTGCAATCAAATATGGTCCAGTTAATTATTCGGGGAAACCCGAGTTCGTTTATCCCCTTTCTTTCAATATAAACAATTTAGAATACGAAAATATTAAAATTGATTATTCTGGAAAACAAAGAGGTCCAGTTAAAAACTATCGGAAATTATTTAATCGAATTAAAGGGATTTAAAGAAAAAATAAATGTTGAAGTTGGGTATCTTGAACAACTAAAGCAAACAAAGTATGATAAAACTCATAAAAAGACTAGTCTTATTCAGCATTGCAACCCTAATCGCCGGAGGAATTTGGGGATACAAAAACGGAATGACCATAGATAACTACCAAGCCTTCCTCTCCGAAACATTTTCAACGAATCCTCAACTAGCATCAACGCCAGATATAGCGATTCAGCGCACAAAGAAATCTTCAACATCAAATACCGAAAAGAAGAATCTAACCAATCAGGAGCTACAAGCTTTACTCGAAAATCCTTTTTCAGCAATTGATACCTATGCCAGAAAAGCGCCCGCTTCCTCGACAACAGCAATAGAAACCTTGGCGAACTACTTAAGCAAAAAAGCAACGACGGATCTCGAAAAGGCAAGAGCAATTTATAGTTGGATGACGGATAATATTAGTTACGATGACGATGCATTCAATTCGGGAAACTACCCTGTTTATTCCGCTGAATATGTTTTGCAAAACAGGAAAGCAGTTTGTGAAGGATACAGCAATTTATTTGTGGCTTTGGGAGAAGAAATGGATCTTGAAGTAGAGAAAATAGTTGGCTATTCTAAAGGCTATAATTACGTTCCAGGCAAGCAACTTAAAGAAAGTGACCATGCTTGGAATGCCGTTAAAATTAATGGGAATTGGAAAATTATGGATGCGACTTGGGGAAGTGGTTCTGGCGAAAATGTAAATGGGAAGCTCGTGAGTAAAAAGGAGTTTGACAACTATTGGTTTGACGTTGATCCTTACGAAGCAATTTTTAATCACTTCCCAGAAGACAAGGAAAATGCTTTTATCCAACCGCTAATTTCTTTAAATCAATACGAACAAATGCCGCTGATCGAAAAGGGGTATTTCGAGTTAGGTTTTAATGGCAAGGAAACTTTTCTATCCGTCCAAGACAATCCAAATTTAACCTTCCCAAAAATATACAGTTTCGAAACACCGATTAAGTTGATCGCAGCACCAAAGTTTAAGGAATTAAAAATGGAAGAATCCTATTACTTTGAATGCTACATTCCAAAAGGATTAAACGTTGCCGCAATTTCCGTAAATAACGAATGGACGCATTTCAAAAAAACGGACGGAAAGTTTACTTTAGATTTTGCTCCAACAGAAACAGGAGTATTAAAAATAGCGGTCCAACACGAAGATAGTGGCGAACAATTTAGTACTATTTTAAAATATATAGTTGTTAGAAATAAAGGAACAATGTAAAATGGAAGCTATACAAAAAAGGTATCAGGAAGCGAGTAAAATCTACGTCGAACAAGAAAAGCTCAATCAAGCTGTAATTGGTATTATTATTTCTGGCTCACTATTATATTCTACAATAGATAAAAACTCAGATATTGATATCCACGTTATTTTAGACCCTAACTGTGAATATAGAGAACGAGGAAATACTTGGATCAATGGTATTGAAGTCGAATATTTAAAAAATCCACCCGCACAAATTAGGCGTTACTTCGAGAAAGAAAAGAAAAGCCCGCATACTGCTCATATGTTGGCACATGGGCAAATAGCTTATAGCAGATCAAGAATAATTGAGGAATTAGTGGTAACGGCTAAAGCCATCATAAAAACAGTTCCTCCCAAATTAAAAGCTTTTGAAATTGAGTTTGAGAAATATTTTCTTGATGATTACTATAAAGATTTTGAAGATGCATTACTAAATAAAAATTCCATTGGGATAAGCATCATCAGAAATAAAATTATAAATAGAAGTATCGATATTTTTTGTAAAACGCATCAAATAAGGAGAGGAAAAGACAAAAGACTAAGTCAGCAAATTGAATTATTAGATCCTGCTTATTGCCAAAAGATCGAATTGGCAGTCCATGAAAAATGGAATCAAATTACCGCGCTAGCGGAATTGAGGATCGCGACAGAGGAACTGTTAGGAGGACGAAGAAGTCTTGAATGGAAATTAAAGAGTAACTTAGATTTGTAAAGGAAAATAAGCTGATCGAAAAAGCGGGAAGCTTTCTTTTGTAGAAAATCTTTTGTAGAAAAATTTATATTGGATGTTGGACTGCAATCAAGCAAAATAACGCATGGATATAAAAACAGATTGGACTAAAATAAGAAACCATTTCAATAAGAGTTTCAAGTCAAACTTTCACGTTTCAATTGCCTCCGTAGATTCCGAGAACAAGCCGACGGTGACGCCAATTGGTACTTTATTTTTAAATGGAAATCAAACGGGTTTTTACTTTGAGAAGTATCCGAGCAAACTTCCGCAAAGTGCCACCGCAAATAAAAACATTTGTATTTTAGGCGTAAATAGTAGCACTTGGTTTTGGCTTAAATCTTTATATCTTGTAAAGTTTGACAGCTATCCTGCGGTGAAATTATACGGCCAACTAGGAATACGTAGACAAGCAACGGAGATTGAAATAGACCGATTGAATCGTAGAATGAAGCCAACCAAATGGACGAAAGGAAATAAATACCTGTGGGGAGATATGACAACCATCCGAGAAATTACTTTTACCAACGGAGAAGCAGTAAATATTGGAAAGATGACTAATAATTTGAAATGAAGCCTTCTTTAACACAAAACAAGCCATGAAGCCCAACCCACAACTCAAAAAATTCCTTCAACCCTACGACCAAAACATTCAAAATTTGACGATGGAGTTGCGAAATTTCATCCTAGATTTAGTTCCACTAGCAAACGAATTGATTTGGGACAATTACAATGCCGTTGCCATTGCTTACTCGAAATCAGAAAAACTAAAAGATGCCTTCTGCCATATCTCCGTTTATGCAAAACACGTGAACCTTGGATTTAACCGAGGTGCAGAATTGACGAGCACGAAACTCAAATTAAAAGGAAAAGGAAAACTAATCCGACATATTTCGGTAACGGATTTCCAAGCCTTTCCAAAAGAAGAAATAACAAAAATGCTTTGGGAAGCCATCGGAATTTCAGAAGTACTAAACCCTACCTTGATAGAAAAAAATACGCAACCCAAAAGTATGATAATGTCAATATCAGAGAAAAGAATAAGACCAAAGGAGGAAAAGGATACGAAGAAAAGAGTTAAAAAAAAATAAGAACGTCGTTTATTTATTGCACACAACTAATTGATCATCAAACCTATAAAAAAAGGTTCTAAGAATTTTACATTCAAAGAACCTTATTTATCTTTAACTTAGTTACGTTTCTAATAAAAGAAAGAGGCTTGACTAAGCATTACAGTACAAAGATAAGTATTTTCATTCATAAATTCAAGTATTTTGAAATATCATGATTTAGCGAATTTAGTCTCCCAGCCAAGACTTGATAGGTATTTGGCCGCATGTGTAAACTCAAAAGTAAAAGCACAAAAATTATATAAAGCAAATTTAAGAGTAGCCCAAGCATTTTATCCCTTATTAAATCTTTTTGAAATAATTTTACGAAATAAAATCCACTATCGCTTAAGTGCGCATTTCGCCAACCCTGACTGGATTGTAGTCGAAAGAATGGGATTCATGAGCGATAATTCACTTCGAGGTTCAAATTTTTTCTTAAAAAATCAAATTGAGAAAGCAGAAAGAAAATTGAGAAGAAGGGGAAGTAGAATTACGGCAGGTAAAGTTATTGCAGAACAAACATTTGGATTCTGGACTTCCTTGTTTGATCCACATCATTATCGGTTATTGCGAGGATCTATTATTAATTGTTTCCCAAATAAATTAACTACCGTAAACAGGAGTGAAATAAGTGTAAAGTTGCAAAGGATAAGAGACTTTAGAAATAGAATTTATCACAATGAGCCTATTTGTTTTGATAGAAACCAAATCAATTTTCGGATTGCAGAAGATATAAAAAATGATATTTATGATTTGTTAGAATGAATTAGCAATGAGGCAAAAAACTATGTTGAAGTCTTTGATAACATTGATAGTAAAATAGCTGTCGGAAAAAGAATCTAAACTTTTCTTCAACAAAAAATAGTATAATCATTGGCGAGTAACACATCCGTTTCCACTATTAAACAAAGGAACATAAAAAATGAACCAAACCCTACGTTCCCTCTTCCTACTACTATTCCTCTCTTGTCAAAATCAATCAAAAATAGTTGACCTAAATGGTGTATGGTGTCATCAAATTGATCAAATCAACCATTGCATTTATTTTGATCAAGGGAAATGTATCCTTGATAAAGGCGAGCTTAACGATTTTGAAATACTGTCAAATCATAAAATTCAAGTAAAATATAAAACAGACACTTTGAATTATCAAATCGAAATAAACAATGATACGCTAAGTCTTAGAAATTCCACAAAAAGACTATTTAGGAAATTCACTAAAAGTCCCGAAAAAAATAGTCAACCGATCCAAGGCTTATACTTTTCGCAAGTTTCAGATTTTTCAGACTTCGAACTGTATCTTGGTTCGGATAGAAAAATACTTTTACGGATAAACTATCATGCAAAGTTTAGTGCCGGAAATTATGCAACCACTTTACCCAAACCACTATTTGACATAATCCTTGAATTAACAAAAAGGATTGAACTAAACGTACCACCAAATCTAAAAAAGACGATCATCTCAGATTGGCAAGAATGGGGATTAAAACTCGTTGCTGACGAAGATTACTTTATCTACCATAATTATGAACAAGTAGATAAGAATCATAAAAATTTAGTTTCAATGCTTGAAAAAATACCGTACTTTATCGAATTAACAAGCGGTACGGTCGGAGAAACACTAAGCGAGATTAAAACCTTTCAAAAAAAAGAATTCGAGCGAAATTTAAAAGAAATCAATTAGTAAACAACTTCCATAAAAGCAAATGAAAACTAAGATGGAAACGATCCTTTACAGAAAGCACCTTTTACTCATTGGAGGAACCGAAAAAACTAGGCAACAAGCCATTACAGCATTGATTGAAAAAACAAACTTTGAAACCTTCCGATTTCCAAAAGGGATGAAAGATATTGATACCTATGTAAATTTTGTCCAAAAGAAAAAACTATTCACCCCTTGGTACGAAAAAAAAGGAAAATATGGCATCAATCAAGTCTTAGATTTTCATAGAGATTGGATTAGTAAAAATCACGCACTAGTCGTCTTAGAAGAATTTCAAGAGATGGAAGAAGCTTCGAAGTTAGACTTATTAGCTTCGTACCTCAATGAAGTTGCACACCGTAAAAAAGATCAAAAAGTAATACACCTGATCATTTCTCAAGCAACCGAAGACGGATTGATTGATCAACTTAGTAAAATTATTAAACCTTCGCTAACGGGAAAAAGAACCAACAATCAAGTCGTACAAGGGAGCATTGAAGTGATAGCAATCAATTAATATGAAAGAAATCCACAAAGAATGGCAAAAAATATGGCGAACAGCCTTAGGTGAATCAATCGAAAATATGCCCGCAGAGATTGATCATGACTTCGCATTAATCTGCGATATTTGGCAGCTTGAAGAAGAAAAACTAAAAGCTTGTTTTTCGATTTTCCCAAAAGGAGAACTACTTTTTCAACGCATCCAAAATGCAAAGGCTATTGTACCAAAAATTTCTACGATTGAAAATGAAAAATTACTATCGTACCTTACCGAAATAAATACCACCGTAACCAAAGTCCTAAAAACATACAACAAAGATAAGGATGCCCTTGAACTAGATCATAAAATCAATCAATGCACAATTAAAAAAGTATATAGAGGCAAGGATGCTTTACCCCGTGATCTCCTTCAAGATGCCGACCAACTCACGACTCCTTTAGACGATATCTTAGTCGATCTAATCAAAGAAAAAATGGGCACACTCGGCGAAGCTACCTATTATTTTTTGACAGAACCCCTCTATAGATTTGGTGGCAATACTTACGAAGTAGGGCATTGGATTTTGTGGGCTTTACTCGCTGATGAATATCCCGTAGATCCTTATTACGCCGCTTACGAATTATCGAATCACAAAGCAGTAGCTAGATGGAACAACCAAGAAATGTTTGTATTCATCGAGGTATAGCATTATAAAAAAAAAGATAACGACAAGGTTTCACCTTAGCACTAAAAAACAATCACCATGACGGAAATCCTAGATGACTTACGAGAAGACCAACCAAGCGTTTATAGCAATAGAGCATTAAAATTCTTTGGGCTCAGCCTATGTTGTTTGATCTTTACATTTTTCTTCGGTTACCCAAGTACCAACTCGCTTTCCACGAGCTACTTTTTAAACTTTATTGGACTACTCATTCCTATCCTTTTTTTAGCCTTCCTACTCGTTGGATTTGTTAACGCCATTAGAAGCATCAAAGCAAAAGAGAAAATAGGTTTGTTCAAGTCTATCCTTATTTATGGAAGTATCATTTTCACCCTTTTAATTGCCCTAGTATTTATGTTAAACATCATTGAAATTTTCACTGCTTTTATTTGATAAAAAACAAACTAAAGCTAGTTGATTGCATTAGATTTTCGGATCACTTCCAAGCTGACTTTTGGAAGTGCATCGCGGTGACAATGTTTTGTCTGCAAGATTTAAGATAGTTTTTAGACAACTTCTAAGATTGGTTTGGGGGAAAATGCTACCTTAAAAACACAAATAAACTCCAAAACCAACGAACCATCTCTACCCTACCGCTGTTTAATAAAAAATTTCCTTCATTAACAAACAAAATTAGGATGAACTAAAGGATTTTCTTATTTTAAAGAAAACTCAGTTCGCTACTCGTAAAAAAACCAAAGTATGAAGCAGGTATTTACACTCTTACTCTCCCTACTCTTTCTCTCCACCTCCCTCTCCGGACAAGCAGATCGACTCTTTGGCCTTTACTGGAATGGCAACCAAGAAATATTCGCGCCGCTAGATTTATCCAATAATACGTTCACCGACTTAAGTGTTTTGCCCAATGTGGAAACGTTGGTCAATCTAGAAAATACCATAGATCGAAAAAATGGAAGGTACTTTACGCGGACCAATCTAGGCATTACGATCGTAGACGTCGAAACGGGCAACATCGTCATCAATATCCCAACGACCAATTTCTTTACTAGATTCGAATATGATGAGGTGACCAACAAACTATTCGGCGTATATCGAGACGGGACGGAACATAGCCTTGCGGCGCTAGATTTAACGACCAATACGCTTTCCGTGATAAACACTTTAGTCGGCGTTGAAAATACCATTAATTTTGACAATGCTTTTGATGTCAGTAACCGAAGGTATTTTATTCATACCAACTTGGGCATTACCATTATTAATGTCGATACTGGAAATATTATCTCGACTATTCCCAATCCCAATGTGCTTAGTGGATTGGAATACGATCCAGCCACGAATCGACTTTTGGGCATTTATTGGAATGGCACAGCGGAAAAATTTGCGGCTTTAGATTTGTCCAATAATACTTTTTCTGAGATTAGTACCTTAACCGATGTTCAGTGGCTAATTAATTACAGTACGACTTTCGATGACTTCTATGGAAGATATTTCTTCTTTTCAAATTTAGGTATTACCGAAGTGGATGCAGAAACCGGAAATATTTTATCAAACATTCCCAATCCTGATAATATTAGTCGCTTCGAATATGGATTTGCGGATGTTGTAAGTCCCGGACCAACACTATTGGCCATCCACAACTTTGAAATGGACGAGCAAGAAGAGGCGGTAATCAATTTGGAATGGGAGATAATTTCTGAACAAGGTAGTAGCTATTTTATCGTCGAAAAATCAATCAATGAGGCAGCTTGGATACCGATGCACCGCGTTGATGGAAAAGACAACTCCACAACTTTACAAAACTACAGTACAATTGATCGCCATCCAGCCCAAGGAACAACCTGCTATCGATTAAAACAAATACAGCTTGATGGTCAATTTAAATACTCGAATGTTCAATGTGTCAATCGCAATGATAAAAACAAAAACGTAGCAAAAGGAGTAAAGCTTTTTCCTAATCCAACGGTGAAAAATATCTACGTAGAAGGAAATTCGGAAGAGCTCAACAAGCTTTCCATTTTTAATGCCTTCGGTCAAAATGTTACCCATCAAATTCGTAGCAACTTACAACAGGAAAATTTAATCGAACTTAATTTAGCAGAACTGCCCACTGGTATTTATTACTTGAACACCGCAACAACTAAAAAAATGTTTTTCAAGCGATAATAGCACTTTTGAAGCTTTGTTTAAACCGTTTCTCTTGCAATCTTAAAAATGAGGAATCATTTTTGAAATAGAATTTGTTTTGAAATGATTTTAAAATTTAAACCTGTAGACAGGTGAAAACATTTAAATCTATTTTTAAATAACTTCCAACTAAAAAATCATACGATGAAATCAATTTTCACAGTTTTATTGTTCGCAATCTTATTCAGTTCTAATACTTTCTTGCAAGCTCAAGTTAAGGACGCGCAAGTAGAAGAAACTACCACCGCAGCAGCAGCTTGGGAAAAATTTGATGGAGAAGAATACGCTATCGAATATGCACCGGATTGGAAATTTAGCCAATCTGGACAAATGGGAACCACTTTCGTGTTAATGAGTGCCATGGAATCTGACCAAGATAAATTTGGCGAAAATATCAACCTCATTGTACAGGATATCAAAGGAATGGGCTTGGACTTGGAGAAGTACGCAACACTCTCCGAGCAACAAATTAAAACCATGATTGAAAATAGCGAAATCAAATCCAGCGAGCGTTTAGAAAAAAATGGTCAACCATTTCAAAAGGTAATATTTACAGGCAAACAAGCTAACTTTGATCTTATTTTTGAACAATATTACTTTATTAAAAACGAAAAAGCTTACGTCCTAACGCTAACCTTCGAAATAGATAAAGTTGAAAAATTCCAAGCGATTGGAGAAAAAATGTTGAATAGCTTTACTTTAAAATAAGAAGTTGTTAAGCAATTTCTTAATATACGATACCTTAATCGTAGGTCTAAATTTTCAATACGCAACGGAAAACACTCCTTGCTTAAAAACAAATAGCTTTAAAAAAACTTAGACCTACGCTTACCCTTTCAGCAAATGACACTAAGTAGCGAAGCAAAAGTATTTAAACTCGGTACCGCAGCCGATAACGACATTCAACTTCGGGCAACTCAAGCTCAAAAGCGACAAGCTACCATTCGCTACATCAAAGGAGAATGGCTCCTAGAAAACTTAGCACCAGAACTTCCAATCTACCTCAACGAAATAGTCCTAAAAGATCCTAAAGCCTTAAATAAATATGATCGCATCAAGCTTGCAGATCAAACTATTCACTGGCAAGATTATTTTTACGAAGGCGAAACACAAGAATTAATTACCAAAGACTTCAAAAGTTTCCACGGAAGAATTAGCCGCTCCAACTATCGAGCACTTTCCCTTTTGACCATCGGTTTAATCATTTGCATTTTCTTCGTGCCCGGCATCCTCGGCACCCTTTACAGCTATTTACTCAATCGAGGCGCCATCCGCGTTGAGATGACCAACATCGAAGTCGTACAATTTATTTCCCCCTATTTTTACTTCCTTGGATATAGTCTCCTCGGGCTACTTTTCGTCATGATTTCCGTCAAGCGAATACGCGACACCGGAAATCCTTGGTGGAAATTACTCCTCCCCTTTTACAACCTCAAACTACTCTATTTTAATCTTTCTAAAATTTAATACACTGCTGCTGCCACTTGCTCATCAGACGAAACCTCCCTCCATTCAAGGCGATAACTCCTTTTAATCTAATTTTAACTTGATTTTAGTTTGATTTTATCCCGACTTTAGTTGGTCTTCCACGACAAACTAAGCACTTTTAAGGATTCCATTCCTTTGGTAAACTTATTTGAGATTAAGAAATTTTTAAAAACCGATCTTAAGTAAGAAGTTGTAAAATCATACTGTCCTTACCGACAAAAAAACAATGCTATCATGAAAAAATGCCTCTTCTTTTTATTTTTATGGATGACCAATATCAGCTTTGCTCAAGTTGCTGGAAATGCACTCATTCCCGTAGAACGCCATAGCCTCACTTCCAACTATTTGCAGGAGGAAAGGTTTTTCCAAATTTATCTTCCTCCGAATTACCACTTTAATCCCGAAGGAAATTATCCCGTTGTTTATCTCATTGATGGCGATTATAATTTCCAGTACGATACGGGTTTGATTGAATTACTATCCAATGTTTCAGGTGTTATTCCAGAGATGATCGTTGTTGGCATTTCCGACAAAGGAAGCACTAAATACCGAAAAAATTGCACGCCCACCGGACAATCCAAAAAAGAAGGCAATGCCACCAATTACATGGCTTTCATCGAACAAGAACTCAAACCTTATATTCAAAAAAATTATCGCAGTTCTGCTTATGACATTCTTGTCGGTCATTCTATGGGTGGCTTATTTGTTACCAATTATTTGCTGGAACAACCCGCTGCTTTCGATACTTACATCGCCATCGATCCGTCCTTGTGGATTGGGGAATACGAAATCATCCAACGCGCAGATAGTCTGCTCAACCAAAGAAAAACCTTGGGCGCAAAGTTTTTCATCTCTTTAGCCAATACCAAAGAAATGGGCGTTCGCCAATTTGTCGGCGTACTCGACAAATATTTCCCTCTCGAAACGGATTGGAATTTTGAATATTACAAAAACGAAACACATGGCTCCGTCGGCTTAATTACGATCAAAGACGCGTTGCAAAAGTTGTTCAAAGATTGGCATATCAGTCGGCAAAAATTTTATAGTTTTAAATCCGCACAGGAAGTCTTAAACCATTATAAAAAGTTTTCAACAGCATTTGCAACGCGCTTTAACTTACCTGCCAACGATCTCGGAAATTTTGTATACTACTATTTCCGAAAAGGATTAACAAAAGAACTCAAATTCCTCGAAACAGAAATTGCCACTCACTTCCCTGGCTCACTCGACGATTTCCGTACCAACCTCGCCCGCAATCACCTTGAAAAAGGAGAACTCAAAATTGCCGAAAAAATATACCGAGAACGCATTGCTGCCAATCCATTATCATTTCAATCCTACGGAGGATTAGCCAAAATATTCGCACTACAAAAAGATTTCCCCCAAGCCAAACAATTCAGCAAAAAATCTTTGGAAATCGCCCAGCAAGTAAAAGTAAGACAGTGGCTTCTAAATGAATTAGAATCCAAGGACGAAGAAATCCAAATGCAAGCAAAAAAATAATGCAGTTATTTCTAACATCATTTTAAAACAATGAAGTTGTTTAAACACGCTAAAGATGTTTGCAAATTATTAAACAACTCCAATTTCAATAATCAATTTTTGGACAAGCTCTCATCGGGCTTGTCCAAATAACTAATCAGTTCTAGTCGTAAAAAATGTACTAATCCGACAATTCTTCGAGTTAATCTTCCTACTTTTTTGTACTTTAGCTACCGCAATGTTTACTAATCTAAATTTAAAATAAGTACTTAGCGGCTCATGAACATTCAACCAGAAGAATTAACCGCGCGAGGATATCGACAAAAAGATAGTTTAAACCACCAAGAGCTAATTCCTTTTGTACAAACTTACCTCAAAAAGAAAACCTTTAGTAGCCGTTTATTCAATGTACTAAATTTATTATTTCTAGCTTTTTTTGTAGCTTTTTTTAGTTATCATTATGCCCAAGACAATTTTAGCTTTGGCGATGGTTTGAGTTATACTGGCATTGGCGTACTGCTAGCCTTATCGCTCATTCCCGTCCACGAATACTTGCACGTCTTAGCTTACCGATACGTCGGTGCCCAGCAAACTTCTTACGATGCCAACCTGAAAAAATTCTATTTCATGGCGATTGCAGATCGATTTGTTGCCAATAAAAAAGAGTTTTTCATTGTTGCCTTAACGCCCTTCCTCAGTGTTTGCATAGCCGTCGGAATTTCACTTTTTGTACTCGAAGGTCTTTGGATTTGCACAGCACTCTCCGTCTTGGTTACCCACACGACGTTCTGTTCTGGAGACTTTGCTTTATTAAGCTATTTTGATTTTCATCAAGACAGAGAAATTGTAACCTACGATGATCGAGCAAGCGGAATTTCTTATTTTTACGAAAAGTAATAGCGGAACACAAGCAAAATATTTTTATGCAAATTCGATTTCTTATTTTATTATGGATATGCCTTTCCGGCCAGGTAACAGTCGCCCAAACAACAGTTGATTTTTTAGTACAAAATGTTCCTGCGGGGCAAATGGATTCCGTTGGAATTCGAGGAGATCAAGCACCCTTGAGTTGGCAAAAATCACTGCCGCTCCAACGTACCCAAAATGGCTTCAAGCTTAGTATAAACTTTCCAGCCACAGCAACCAAATTACAGTTCAAATTTGTTTTATTTAATAATGATCAAGAAGTAATTTGGGAAACTACTGAAAACAGAATACTCGTCCTCAATCAAAAAAAACTAAGCACCAAGCACCAATGGGACGTAGAGCAAAGCGTTGACTTAAGTACTTTAGGAAAGTTAAGCGTAGCACAATTGCAAGCAGATTATGCTTTAGTAGAAACGATGGTTTTACAGGTTCATCCCGGCACCTATCGCTACAATGACGAAGCCAGCATTCAAAAAGAGCTAGCAATACTGAAAGCAAAATTTCAACATCCATTAACCTACGGAGAAACCTACCTTGCTCTTTCTAAACTAACCGCTCAATTACAGTGCGATCACACCAAGGTTGGTTTCAACAATCAAAACAGAACAATCAATTCGATCATTCATTACCAAAAAGATAAATTGCCTTTTACTTTTAAATGGTTCGGTCAAAGGATGGTTGTCGAATACGACGTTAGTACAAAAAATACGCTAACCCGAGGCACCGAAATTCTAAGTATCAACCAAGTCCCCGTCGCTACCATCCAAAAAATGATGTTTCCTTACATCGCCGCTGATGGTGCTACGGACGAAAATCGAATTTGCAAAATGGAAGTAGATGGTTTTGATTTCCGATACAATGCCTTCGATATCTTTTACCCGCTGCTATTTCCACTCAATGGAGATCAACTCCAGTTAACGACTAAAGCCTTTGAAGAGGCCGAGTCCAAAAATATCACTGTACAAACCATCACGCGTAGCGAACGTACTAAACGACTCCACAAAAAATATCCAGACTTTCCAAAAAACCGCGATGAACTTTGGCATTTCGAAATCAACGAAAACAACGTAGGCATACTCCGTTTAAATTCTTTCGGACTAAAAGGCTGGAAAGCCATGACCATCGACTATAAAAAATTCCTTGCCGAAGCATTCCAAACCCTTCAAACCCAAAAAGTCAAACAGCTCATTCTCGACATTCGAAAAAATACCGGAGGAATGGATGAAATGAAAAAGGAATTATTTCGTTACTTCCCAATTGATACAACTACCGCGCAGCGAATTACCCGCGAAGGAAGAACAAGGTTTAAAAGCTTTCCCGAAAATTTAAAAGCTTACGTGGAAACTTGGGGAAATCCTTGGTACTATGAATTAAATCCAGACCACACCGATACGACCAATGGCTATTACATTTTCTACGAAAAAAATCCACCCTACAAAAATCATCAAGCCGCGAAGTTCGTTTTCCAAGGAGATATTTATTTACTAACCAGTGCAAACAACACTTCCTTAGCTTTTTATCTCGCTCAGGATTTCAGACAAAATCAACTAGGCACTTCTATTGGTCAGCCGACGGGAGGAAATCTACGAGGTATCAATGGTGGCAATATTTTATTTTTTCGCTTACCTAATTCAGCGATAGAAATTGACGTTCCCATCATGGGTGGTTTTACCAAAAAGAAACGAGCCAATCAAGGCGTACCCGTAGATATTAAAACGCAAACTAATTTGAATGATTTTCGCAATGCCGTTGATAAAGAAATGCAGGAAGCTTTAAAAAAAATAGCACAAGACAAATGATTGCATCTGGGAACTATTTATCTTTCTTCAAAGTTGAATCATTCACTTGCATCATCCTCTCTCAACTTCTTTGTTAAGACATGACGAAAATTATAGAAACAGAACGCTTAATTCTCAGAGAAATCGTAGCTACCGATGTTACTGACTTATTTGCGATGGATCGCCTACCAGAAGTACACAAATACTTAGGCAATCAACCCAAACTAAACCTCACCGCAGTCGAAGAAGACATTAAACATATCCAGCGACAATATGCAGAAAATGGTATTGGTCGTTGGGCCGTTATAGAGAAAAAGAGTCAACAATTAATTGGTTGGTCCGGTTTGAAATTCTACACGCAACCGATGAATCAACATACCAACTTTTATGAGTTAGGCTATCGTTTTCATCCTCAAGCCTGGGGCAAAGGCTTTGCTACGGAATCAGCACGCGCATGGCTAGATCATGGCTTTGAGCAAATGCAACTAACCACCATCTTCGCGATGACGGAACCTGCACACCAAGCCTCCCAAAAAGTATTAACCAAAGTTGGATTTCAGTACATCGAAACTTTTATAGATGATGAATATGGAGCTACGACTTGGTACAAAATTAATAGCGCCGATCGAAAATAAATTATTTAGAACTTAAAAATTCTCAAATTTCTCATGAAAAGAATTATGGTGATTGGTTGTGCTGGTGCCGGCAAATCTACTTTTTCACGAGCCTTGTCTAGGCTACTTCCCGCGTTGGAACTTATCCATCTCGACCAAGTGTATTGGCGAGCAAATTGGGAAGAACCACTACACGCTGATTGGGAAAAAAAGGTGCAGCAACTCGTCACAAAAGAAACTTGGATCATGGACGGCAATTACGGTCGTACAATGGATTTGCGGATAGCACGCGCCGATACAATTATCTTCCTCAATTATGCGACGATGACTTCTTTGTATCGCGTTTGTCGCCGAACTTGGAAATACTGGAAAACTACGCGCCCTGAAATGACGGAACATTGTCCCGAAAGATTTGATTTTAATTTCTTACAATACGTTGCCCTCTTCAATCGAACAAGGCGACCACAACTATTACAAAAGTTAAACAACTTAACGACCAACCAGCAAGTTTTCATCTTAACAAACGACAAAGCAGTAAAAGCATTCCTCCAACAAGTTTCAAAAAAAATTATTAATGCAACACCAAGCTAAATCCCTTAGAAGTTTTTTGGGCGCAGCAAATTTCGAATTATCCCGCGCCTTTTACCGAGAAATAGGCTTTAAAGAATCGACAATCTCTCCCAAAATGTCACGCTTTAAAATTGGAGCACTTAGTTTTTATCTACAAGATTATTATGTAAAAGATTGGTGTGACAACACGATGATTTTCTTGGAAGTCGAAGACGTTCCCTACTATTGGAAAAATCTACAGGCATTAGAATTAACCAAGCGCTACGAAAAAGTAAAGCTTACCCCCATCAAATACTACGATTGGGGACAAGAATGCTTCCTACACGACCCCGCCGGTAACCTTTGGCATTTTGGTGCTTTTTTGGAATAAACTAATTGGAGTGAAATTTCAATCCTGATATGACAAATGCAATTTCTTAATCCGCACCATTGGACCGGGACACATTGCACGGTGGCAACTCATACAACTTGCGACCATTCCCTCGTAAATATCCTTGACTTCCGCTGGAGTAGCTTGTTGCAAAGCCTCTACCGTTGCTAAATAAGCGTTCGCAAAGTTTTTAAACGTTTCACTTTTAGCTTTATCCGGCTCTGTAGCTTCTGCGGTATGAATCGCTTTGAATGTTGCTAAAACTTTCGGTACTTCCCCTTCCGCTACGGACTGCTTCATTCGCATCGCATCGTCAAACATTGTCCGCATCAATAATGTTAATTCACTATCCCCGTTAGGATTATAGATGGTCTTTGCGGAAGTAGTAACGGGCGGTGCGGAATCTGCACAAGCTAAAATTAGCACGAAAGTCATTACTAGTAAAGCAGAAAATAAGATTTTCATAAAAAAAAGTAACTAAGTTAAAATTTCTGCGTCTCATATAAAGAACGCACGAAAGTAAAAGAATCTAAGTGGCGCATACAAGCATCTTTAGATTATTCAAAAGTACACAATAGATAATATTTTCAAACCATCTGTGCTAACTTTTCGAAATTTATCATTATTTTCAAGCTGATAAAATTGAAACATTTCTAAGTAAAATTGTTTATACAATACTATTCAGCAAGTGTTTCCTATTTATAATAAGCAAATGTTCAATTGCTTAAGAATTTTTAACTAAAAAATTAAGAACAATGTTAGACAACATTTTAGGTGGATTAAAAGATCAAGTTATTAGTGCTGTTGCGGAAAAAACAGGTTTAAATGCTAACCAAGCAGGAGAAACTATTCCAGTAGCAAAAGAAAGTATCATGAGTGGATTGATGGGTGCAGTTTCTGGTGGAAATATGTCAGGAATTTTAGGCATGTTTTCTGGGGGAAAAGGTGGTTTTTTACAAAACATGGTATACCAAAACATCGCGGGTAATTTCGTTAGTGGTATTACTAGTAAACTTGGAATTTCCTCTGATATGGCGCAAATGGTTTCTGCTACAGCGCTTCCTATGATTATGGAAAAAATTGGCGGCAAAGCAGCTGATGATAGCGGAAACGTAACAGAAAGTGGCCTAATGAGCGCACTTGGAATGAGTGGCGGTGGCATGGGTGACATGCTCGGCAAAGCTGGCGATATGCTCGGCGGTGGTGGCGATGCAGCCGAAGGATTGAAAGACAAAGCAGAAGATTTGCTGAAAGGCGGAATCGGCGGTTTGTTTGGTAAGTAAACACGAAACAATAGCATTCTTAATCCCGAACTTCCTACGCTTGGAAGTTCGGGATTTTTATTTTAAAATAACTTTCTATTCCATTTTGTCCAAAAGAGACAACTCCCCTTCCAATATTTTTCAGCAATTTGTAATAAAATACTGCAAATCATGTCACCACTCACGCAATTGGAACGCTTTCAACGACTCACCAACTTTCTTGCTACTAATTTCAAAACTAAAATTACGAGTCAAATCGTCGAGGAAATTTCTTTCTATTCTTACCGCAACATCAATCGCATTTTTCTCGCCTTACAGCACGAAACCATCGGACAACACATCAAAAGACTAAAGCTCGAAAAAGCAGCGGAATACTTAAAGTATAGTAAACTAGATATTTTGGATATCGCTTTGGAGTTAGGCTATAGCGACCTTGCCGCTTTTAGCAAAGCCTTCAAAAAGCAATTCCACGTAGCTCCTTCCCACTTTCGAAATACGCACCAATTAAAAGCGGAACTACAACAAGCAGTCATTTCCACAGCACCACCAATGACGAATCCCAACATCAGTTTCGTTCTAGAAGATTTACCCGACTTAGCTATTCTTTATCTAGCCTACGAAGGTCCCTACGAAAATCTCTCCGCCATCGAAAACACTTGGACACAACTCACCACCTACGCTACCCAACAAAATTTAATCGCCCCCGACACCATTCATCTCGCCGAAATTCTCGATGACGATACGATCACCGAAACCTTACACTGCCGTTACCACGCCGCCATTGTTTTATCCCAAGAACTAACTAGCCACTTACCTCCTTTTTTCCAAACTAAAATTATTCCTAGCCAACGCTACGCTAAATTTATCCACCGTGGCAGCCATGCTTCTTGTGAAGATACCTACCAAATGATCTATGCTCACTGGCTCACGCAGGTGCAACTTGAGTTTGCGGACGCCCCGACCTTAGAGTTTTATGTTAACGATGAAAGCGATACGGCGGTGGAAGATTTGATGGTGGAGATTTATATTCCAGTAAAGGGAGTTAACTTAAAATAAGTCCTAGGAAAACGCAAGCTATCAGTAAGCTCCTACTAACCGTACAGCAATATATTTTTCTCATTCCAAAATTTCAATTTTCTCCTCGCAACTGCCGTCTAGGTTCATCATGTAAAGTCCGTTGTACGCTACACCTTTTTTGCCGTTTGTTTGGACACGGTCGATTCTTTGGAAGACTACTTTGTCGAGTTGAGGGGAATAGGTTGGTAGTTGGTAGTGTTGAGCATTGCAGGTATTTCTTATTATTTGTGTATGTTTGGTTTCGATATCCGTTAAATGGATTCCATCTAAATGTGGCCAAACTAGATACTTATCATCAACCCATTCCGCCCCTCCTTTTGAAATTGAATTAGAAAATTCCACCTCAACGTACTAAAATTTCATATTTTATCGTGGTGTAAGTAGTTGTTGTTCCGAATGATTGTCCCGTAACCAGAATGCCACCATCGGTTAATAAATGGAGATCCGTTGCAATATCTTTGGTATCATTTTCACCATTGTAAAATTGT